>DATIOS010000095.1:0-11916 GCA_035472915.1 Thermoanaerobaculia bacterium | reverse complement strand
GGGTCCTCCCCCCGTCCCAGTGCGCGCAGGTTGGCCAGCGCGGCGGCGAAGGGATCGAGCTTGAAGCCGGCCGCCGTCAGCTCGCGCTGAAAGTCGTCCGCCGCCCGCTCCAGCGGCAAGCCGTGGAGCTCCGCCAGGCGCTGCTTGAGCCGGCCGCCCAGCACCAGCCAATCGGCGGGAGAGGTGATTTCCGCCCGCGGCCCGAAACGCGCCTCCAGGATGCGCCGCGCCGCCGCGGCCCGATCCAGGGCCTCTCCCAGATCGCGTCCGCGCAGCACCACCGAGAAGGTATCGAGCCCGAGGGAGAACTTCTCCACCAGCAGCCGCTCGGCCGCAGCCGACGGGGCGTCGGCCGGCCGCAACGCCCGCAGGTCGGTGGAGAGCTCCAGCCGTGAGACTCCCCAACCTGCCGCCGCCGTCACCAAAAGCGCCAGGGCCAGGCAGGCGCGCCACCGCCGGGCGGAAAGCTCGGCGAGACCGCTGAGGAGAGGCAGGCCCAAGCGGGGCCACAGCCGCAGCGGGCGCAAGCCGGCGGAGGCGCGAGGAAAGCCCGCCAGCACGGCGGCGCACAGGGTGGCGGTGGCGATGAGCGTGGCGATCACGCCCACGGACAGCACCTGCCCGAGCTCACGCAACAGCCGGAAGTGGGCGACGCTCAGCGCGGCGAGGCCCGCGGCCGTGGTGAAGGCCGTGGTGGCGTTGCCCGGCCCGGTCTCCCGAAAGGCCGCCGCCAGAGCCGCCGCGACGGTGTCGCCGCGCAGCCGCCGCTGCCGGAACAAGGAGGAGCCGAGAATGCCGAAATCGACTCCCATCCCCAGCAGAGCCGAGCCGAAACCCACCCCGACGACGCTGATGCTGCCCAACTCCAGGGAGGCGCCCGCCACCATCCACACCGTGCCGGCGGCGACGGCGGCGAGGATGGCCGTGGGCAGGAACAACCCCTCGAAACCGAGGATCATCACCAGGGCGAGCCCCACGACCGTGCCCGTCGACGTGCTCGTGAGGTCGGAGCGAAAAATGGCCTCGTCCTGAGCCGCATAGATTGGCCCCCCGACGGCCTGGAAATCCAGCGGCACGCCCACCGACTTGCGCACCGCGCCGTAGGCCCCCTGCAGCGCGGCAAGGAGGGCTCGGCCTCCCTCCGGATCGACTTCGGCCCGGGCCGGCGTGAGGATCACCAGGGCCGCCTCGCCGTCAGGAGAGATGAAGGCTCCGCTCAGGGGATCGATGGGGAGCGACGCCGCCGCGGCTCCCAGCAGGCCCTCCGAGAGCCCCAGGGGATCGGCGGCGAAGAGCGGCGCCGCGACGCCACCCGCCGGGCTGCGCAAGGCCTGCCGCATCATGGCGACGCGATCGTGGATGCCCTGCGGCTCCAGACGTTTGGCCAGATCTTCTCGCCAGCCCGGCGTATGAACGAGCAAGGGCATACGGGGAGCGACATAGGTGAAGAAGAAGCGCTCGTCCTCCTCGGTGAGGCCGGAGCGCGCGTCGGCCACCAGCGGGCACTCGCGCATGCGGTCGGCCAGCTCGCTGGCGGCGTTGACCAGGGTCTCCGACTCGGCCCGCCGGCCATTCGGAGATTGCCGCGCCCGCACCAGAACGAAGACCTTCTCGAAGCCGCCGAAAGTCCGCAGGAAGACACGGTAATCGTCCGACGCCGGCGCTCCCTCCGGCAGCAGGGCCTCGAGCCGGGTCTCGATGCGGAAGCGCGAGGCGGGGAGAAGGGACGCCAGGGTCAGCAAAAGCGCCGCCGCCAGCACCAGCCGCGGCCGGCGGGCGATGAACGCGGCGAGGGCGGCGGAGAATCGGCTCAGGCGGAGGCTCCGGCGTCCACCACCAGCGATTGGCCGGTGATGCCCGCAGCGCGGTCAGAGAGCAGAAACTGCACGGCCATGGCGACGTCTCCCGGCTGCACGCCCCGCGCCAGGCACTCGCCCGCCCGGAGATGAGAGACCGCCGCCGCCGGCAGGCCGGCCGTCAGATCGGTGGCCACGAAGCCGGGCACCACGGCGTTGACCCGCACTCCCCGCTTGCCCGCCTCCCGCGCCAGCGACCGCGTGAGCCCCAGAATGCCGGCCTTGGCGGCGGCGTAGGCCCCCTGGCCCGCCACACCGTGAAGAGCGGAAAGAGAGGAGATGTTGACGATCGACCCGCGACGCCGCACCATCAGCCCCCGCAGCACGGCCCGACAGCAGCGGAAGAGCCCACTCAGATTGGCATCCACCACCGCTTCCCAGTCCTCGTCGGAGGTCAGGGCGAGGAGCGATTCCCGCCGCATGCCGGCGTTGTTGACCAGTCCTTCGAGCGGACCCAGGGCTTCCTCCACCTCGGTCACCAAGTCGTCCGCCCGGTTGCGGTCCCGCAGCTCGAAGGGGAAGGCGCGAGCGCCGGTGGCCGCCTCGACCTCGCGCGCGGCGGTCTCAGCCGTGCTGAAAGTGAAAGCCACACGAGCCCCCGGTTCGGCGGCGAGCGCCTCGACGATCGCCCGCCCCAGCCCGCGGCTGCCGCCGGTTACGAGGATCGGGCCCAACCCAACATCTCCAGGCGGGCGCGGGTGACCGCGCCCGCGATTCGCAGGCTGTCGACGAGCGGCCGGTAGTGGCTCGTCGTCCGCCCGTCGGCAAACGCCAGGTGCACGGGCACGGTGACGATCCTGAAGCCGCGCCGGCCGGCGCGCACCACGACGGCGCTCTCGGCCTCGAAGCGGGCCTCGGGGAAGCCCACCGCCGTGATCAGCCGGCGGGAGTAGAAACGGAAGCCGGTCTGGATGTCGGCGAGCCGCTGCCCGGCGGCAAAGGAGATGGCTCTGGAGGACAAGCGGTTGCTCGCCCGGCGTACGCCGCTCATCTTGCCAAAGAGATGGTCGCGGATACCCAGCACCAGGTCGGCCTGGTGTTCCGCCGCCGCCTGGAGGAGCTTGGGGATCTCCTCCGGCAGGTGCTGGCCATCGGCGTCGAGGGTGATCACGGCGTCGAAGCCGTGGCCGAACAGGTCGGCGAAGGCGGTAGCGAGCGCCGCTCCCTTGCCGCGGTTGCGGGGAAACGAGATCACCCGCGCCCCGGCCTGGCGCGCCTCCGCGGCAGTGGCGTCCGTCGAGCCGTCGTCCACCACCACCACCTCAGGTACCAAAGCCAGCGTGCCGCGCACAACCTCCCCCACCGACGGTGCCGCCTGATAGGCCGGGATCACGGCGGCGATCCGCAAGGTCAAATCGACTCTCCTGGCCACATTTGAATTATCCCATACCCCGGCCCAGCACCACCCAGGCCCCCGCCCCGCCCGCCGCCAGGCTGGTGACCAGGACGACAGAGGGGGCCGGCAGGGGTGAGCCGTCGCAGAGGGCAATGCCCAACTCGGGGTCGACGAATCCACAACCGGGAGTTGGACCCGGAGGCGAACCGGCAGCCGCCAGCACGGCCGACGCCAGGAGGCCGCCGCCGTACTCCCCCGTCACCGCCTTCGGCGCGGCGACGGGCGGCAGGGGCGCTCCCTGCCAGGCGGCGTGGAGAACCTCGGCTTCCAGCCGGTCGCCGTCCCGCGCTCCCGAAGCGCCGGAAACGATGAGATCGACGTCGGCGGGACCGAGACCGGCGCGCTCCAGGGTGCGGCAAAGGCCCCGGGCCAGCGCCCGGTGCCCAATACCCCAGCCGGAGGGCGGTGCCGTGGGATCGAAACTGCTTCCCCAGGCGAGAACACTCGCCAGAGCCCTGCCGCCGCGGCCGGCGACTCCCGCCGCGCTCTCCAGCACCAGCACGGTCGCCCCTTCCCCGGCCAGGAAACCGTCGCGCTGCCGGCCGAAGGGGAGCGCCAGCTCCTCGCCTTCGGGTCCGCCGCGGGCCAGGGCGCCGAAGCGATCGAGGAGAGCGTGGAGGAGAGGGATCATCTCGTCGACGGAGCCGGCCAGCACCCGGCGGGCGCGGCCGGCGGCGATCTCGGCGGCGCCGGTGCCCAGGGCGAGCAGCGGCCCGGCCTCGCGCTGGCATATCGTAAGGCTCGATCCACGCGCTTTCAGGGCGATCGCGATCTGCGCCGCCGGGGCATTGGCGACGCTCTCCATGAACAGCGAGGGCGAGGCGGATTCAGGTCCCTCGAAAAGGATCTGCTTGAGGAGGATCTCGGTATTGGTGGAGGCCCCGAAGGCGGTGGCGATCACCACCGCCGTCCCCTCCTCCTCGCCGTCCGAGAGGCCGGCACAGCGCAAGGCCATGCGCGAGGCCGCCACCGCGAGCTTCGAGGGCGGGCTCATGCGGCGCGACTCGGCCGTCGACAGCCAGCCGGTGAATTGGCCCGCGGGCACCAGGCAGGCCCGCCGCGCCCCGCCGGAGCGATGATAGCCCGCCGAGCGATCGACCTCGGAGGTCAGCGGAACGCCCGCCGCCAGCGCCGCCGCCAGATCCTGCGAGCCGCCCCCCCAGGCTCCCAAGGTACCAACGCCGGTGATGAGGATCGGCGGGCTCAAGCGGCCTGGCCCATCCACCGCGAGAAGACGAGCGCGGCATTGGACCCACCGAAGGCGAGACTGGTGGAGACCGCCGCCCGTGCACCGGGCAGGGAAAGAGGCGCGTCGAGCACCAGCGAGACCGGCAGCTCCGGGTCCTCTTCCCCCGTCCGCTGGACCGGGTGCAGCTCGCCGTGCTGAAGGCAGAGCACCGTCGCCACCGCCTCGATGGCACCCGAGCAGCCCAGCAGGTGGCCGAGCAAGGCTTTGGTAGCCACCAGAGGCATCGTCCCGGCCCGTTTCCCGAAGACCCGCTGGAGTGCCTGCCATTCGGCGGCGTCGTTGAGCGGCGTGCCGGTGCCGTGGACGTTGACGAAATCCACCGCTTCGGCGTTGAGGCCGGCGTCCGCCAGCGCGGCCTCCACCGCCGCCGCTGCTCCCACGCCTGTCGGGTCCGGTGCCGTCATGTGATGGGCGTCGCAGGACGAGCCGGCGCCAGCGAGCACCGCCAGCGGCTCAGCCCCCCGTGCCAACGCCCGCGCCAGCGGTTCCAGCACCAGGACGGCTGCTCCCTCGCCGAACGACATCCCGGCGCGCCCGGCGCGGAACGGGCGGCAAGCGACCTCGTCCACCGAGCGCAAGGCATTGAAGCCGGCGTAGGTGAGCTGGCAGAGGGAATCGGAGCCTCCCGCCACCGCCACGTCCACCTCCCCCGAGCGCACCGCCGCCAGCGCCGCGCCCAGCGCCAGCGCCCCGGAGGCGCAGGCCGAGGAGAACGTCGCCACCGGCCCCATCACGCCGAGTTGGCGGGCCACGGCGTCGCCCGGAGCGTTCACCTGCTGCGCGACCAGGGTGGAGAGCCGCGCCCGCCGCGGTTCGCGCAGGAAGTCGGCGAAGAAAAGCTCGCTCTCGTACATGCCGCCCGTGCTGCTGCCGAAATAGACCCCTACATTTTCGAGATCCGCCGTGCCGTTCGCCGCCAGCCCGGCCTGCCCCACCGCCTCCAAGGCGGCGAAAATGGCGAAGCGGTCGGCGATCGTCAGCCGTCGCCAGCCCGGGCAGACGCGAGCCAGATCCGGCGGCGGATTCTCCGCTTCGGGCGCCGCGGCGGCCAGGTGGGTGCGGTGTTGCGAATGGTCGAAACGAACGAAAGGACCGATTCCGGATCGGCCGGCCCGCAGGCCCTGCCAGAGGGCGGCGGTGCCCCAACCCAGGCCGCAGACGGCGCCGATCCCGGTGACGGCGACCTGCGGTGCGGCGGGCTCTCGCTGCATCGGTGCTACCAGAGGGGCCACCTCTCGGGGTCGGTTTCTGGGATCAATCCGTCCGGCCCGCGATGAATTCGGAGAGCGTGGAGACCGAGGAGAAGACCTCGCGTCCGATCTCCTGGCTCTTGATCTTGATTCCAAACTCCTTCTCGAGCGCCACCACCAGCTCGAGGGCGTCCACCGAATCGAGCCCCAGGCCGTCGCCGAACAACGGCACCTGATCGTCGATCATCTCCGGCTTCATCCCCTCGAGGTTGAGGCTCTCGACGATCAGGCGCTTGATGCGGTCCTGGATGGCGGCGACTTCCGACATTACGCAAACCTCTGATGTGCGGTGGGTTTCAGTCCACCGTGCGGCCATCTCCGCAGGCTGTCTGTACACCGGAGGCCCATGCTAGCAGCGCGCAGGAGGGCTGGCAATCTCTAGTATGATCTCGCCCCCTGAACCCGGGAGACAATTGGAAGAGGAGCAGAGCCGTACGCCTTGACGCCCCAGGACCCCATCCTCAGCGCCTTCGAGCGAATCGTCCGTCACGATCCGCTGGCGCCCCTCGTGGCCTCGACTGAGCGGCGAGCCACCGCCGGGGACGTGGACGCCCTGGCGCGGGCGGTCTCTACCGTCCTCGCGCCTGGCGCCCTGGCGCCAGGAACGGTCGTGGGCCTCGCCGCGGCCAACGGCCCGGGCTTTCTCGCCTCCGTCGTCGCCCTGCGCCGTGCCGGTCTCGCCGTCCTGCTGCTGGACGCACGCACGCCCGATTCCGAGGCCCTGCGCATCCTCACCTCCCTGGGTTCTCCGGCCCTTCTCCGCTGCCCCAACGGCTGGCCCGCAGGACCGCAGGATTGGACTTTCACCTCGTTGGGAACGATCGCCGCGGGGACGGTGGATGCCGAGATCGCCTTCATCAAGCTGACCTCGGGCTCGACCGGCGCGCCCCGGGGGATCGCCACTCCCTCCGCGGCCCTGATGGCGGACAGCGCCGCCCTCACCGCCACCATGGGCCTGCGGTCCACCGATCGCTTCCTCGCCACCATCCCCCTTTCCCACTCCTACGGGTTCTCCAGCCTGGTCGTGCCCGCCCTGGTCCAGGGCACCCTGCTGGTGATCCCCGAGGCAGCGGGCGTCTACGACCCGTTCGTCGCCGCCGCGCATCTGGGGGCGACCTTCTATCCCGCCGTCCCCGCCTATCTGGACGCCCTGGTGCGTATGTCCGATCCGCCTACCCGCCCGGACAGCCTGCGCCTGGTGATCACCGCCGGCGCTCCCCTTGCCGCCGACACCTCGGTTCGGTTCCGCGAACGGTTCGGCGTCCCCGTCCACGTCTTCTACGGCTCCAGCGAGTGCGGCGGCATCTGCTTCGACCGCGAAGGCGGCGCCGCCGAACGGGGAACCGTCGGCTCGCCTGTGGAGGGAGTCCGCATCACCCTGGAGCCGGCCGGGTGCTGCGAAGGCATCGTCACCGTCGAATCTTCCGCCGTCTCCCTTGGCTATCTCCCTGCACCCGACGAGCGTCTCGGAAACGGCCGCTTCCGGGCCGGCGACGTCGCATCCTGGCAGGACGGAGAGCTGGTACTCCGCGGCCGGCTGGACGACGTGGTCAACGTCAAGGGGAAGAAGGTCGATCCGCGGGAGGTCGAAGGATGTCTCGTCCAACTCGCGGGAGTCGACGAGGCCGCCGTACTGGGCATCTCCTGTGCAGGCCGCAGTGGCGAGATGCTACGAGCTGTTGTCGCCTGCCGGCCTGGCCGACTCACCGCCGAGGACGTGGTGGCCTGGTGCCGTTCCCATCTCTCGTCCCACAAGGTGCCGCGCAGCATCATCCTCGTCGACGTCCTGCCCCGCAATACCCGGGGGAAGCTGGACCGCTCCGCCCTCCTGGCGCTGGGAATCGAATCCCGTGGCTGACCTCACCGACAGTCATCGCGGCGGCAACGGCACCTCCAGGTATCGACCGCCGCCTCTGCTGGCCGGCTCCCTCGCCCTCCACGCCGCGGGCGTCTTGGCCTTGGCCGTGGCCCCCCAGCACTGGCGCGCCATCGCCGGCGTGCTCGCCGCCGATCACCTCATCCTGGCCGGGGTCAGTCTCTGGCCGCGCGGCACCTGGGTGGGTGCAAACCAGAGCCGGCTGCCGGCGGCCGCTGCCCGCCGTGGCGACGTGGCCCTGACCTTCGACGATGGCCCCGATCCCGACGTCACACCGCGAGTCTTGGACCTCCTCGACCGCCACGGCGCCCGAGCGACTTTCTTCTGCATCGGCGGCCGGGTGCGAGCCTACCGGGAGATCGCGGCCGAGATCGCCCGCCGCGGGCACCGGGTGGAAAACCACACCCAGACCCACCCCCACCTTTTTGCCTGCTACCCGGCCCCGGCCCTGCTGCGGGAGATCGCGGAGGCGCAGGAGTCCATCGTCCAGGCCAACGGTCTCTCGCCGCGCCTCTTCCGTGCCCCAGCCGGCTTGCGCAACCCCCTGCTCGACTGGGTTCTCTTCCGCACCGGCCTGCGCCTCGTCTCCTGGACTCGCCGCGGCTTCGACGCCCTGGAGACGAATCCGCGGCGGATCGGCCGCCGCCTCATGGCCGGCCTCACACCGGGCGACATTCTCCTTCTCCACGACGGGTCCTCCAGCCGCAGACACGGGAGCAACCCAGTCGTCCTGGAGGTGCTCCCCCGGCTGTTGGACGATCTTGCGGCGCGAGGCCTGCAGTCCGTGGCGATCGACCCGGAGGCCGCCGGGTGAAGTGGAAGAAAGAGAAGCTCACCAAGGGCCTCCGCGACCTTCTTTACCGCCTGCGCACCGAAGGCACGTCGCCCCGCGAACAGGCGATCGCGGTGGCCCTGGGCGCCTTCATCGGTTGCACGCCCATTTATGGGTCCCACCTGTTTCTGTGCATCATTTTCGCCCGTCTGCTGCGGGTCAACCCGGCCCTGGCCTACCTGGCCGCGCACGTGAGCCTGCCGGGGCTCTGGCCCTTCCTCACGCTGGCAGAGCTCGAAACCGGCCGGCGGCTGCGCGGCGAAAGCTACCTCCACATCCACGTCAAGAGCTTGAGAGAGATCATCTCGTGGCAGGCGGTGATCGACCTCTCAATTGGCACCCTGGTGATCGGCGGTGTGGTGGCGGCGATCCTGGGCCTCTTCACCCTGTGGGCGACGCACAAGCGGCAGCTGAACCCCGAGCTCGCCGCCCTGCGCGAAGAGGCGGCCCGCCACTATCTCGACACCGGCATGACGCACTGGGAATTCGTGCGCGGCAAGCTGCGGCACGATCCGATCTACTTCAACCTCCTGAGCGAGGGCTTTCTGCCCCACGAAGGGCTGCTCCTGGACCTTGGCTGCGGGCGGGGAATGATCTTCGCCCTCCTCCTCGCCGCGCGCGAGCTCTACGTCCGCGATCTCTATCCCCCGGGTTGGCCGCCGCCGCCAACGCACCTTACGTTCCACGGCATCGAGGGCCGCCCCAAGACCGCGGCCGCCGCCCGCCAGGCCCTGGGCGCCAAAGCACAGATCGAAACGGCCGATTTGCGCTCCGCCGAGCTGCCCACCGCGACCGCCATTCTGCTCCTCGACGTCCTCCACTATCTCGCTCCCGCCGATCAGGAGGCGCTGCTCGCCAAAGCGGCCGCTGCCCTTGCTCCCGGCGGCGTCCTCCTCCTGCGCGACGCCGACGCCGACGCCGGCTGGCGCTTCGCCGCCACCCGCCTCCAAGAGCGAATCTCCTCACTCCTCCGCGGCCAGATGCGTCCGCGCTTCCACTACCGCAGCGCCGCCCAGTGGCAGCAGATGCTCAGCGAGCTCGGCCTCGCCGTCGACGTCCAACCCATAGGCAAGGGAACGCCTTACGCCAACGTGCTGCTCGCCGGGCGGCGGGCTCCTCCAAACCCCATAATCCAGAGCGCTCCCGTGTCCTGATCAGACCGCGCGGAGCCGCGAGGAAAGGAGGATGCGATCTCGAATCTGATCTGGGAAGTCGCAACGGTCGCCCTCACCATTCTCCTGCTCCGCCTGGCTTGGCGCGCCCATCGCAGCGGCGACGACGGCCGGGCCATCCTCGCCATCGTGGCGGCCGGCCTCATACTGCGCGCCTACGCAGGCTCCGATCTCTTCCTCCACAGTTGGGATGAGCGCTATCACGCCCTGGTCGCCAAGCACCTCATGGCGCACCCCGCGACTCCGACTCTCTACGATCAGCCGGTGCTGCCGTATGACTATCGCGACTGGCGGGCGAACCACGTCTGGCTGCACAAGCCGCCGCTCGCCCTTTGGCTGATGGCGGCAGGCCTCTGGCTTTCGCGCACCGTGCTGGGAATGGCGGGCGAAGAGATCGCGATGCGGCTGCCCGGCCTGCTCCTTTCTGTTGCCGCGATCTATTTCACCTACCGGATCGGAGCCCATCTGTGCGACCGGCGAGCGGGTCTGCTCGCGGCCTTCTTCCACGCCACCAACGGCTATTTGTTGCAGCTTCCCGGCGGCCGGGTGGCGGTCGACCAGGTGGACAACGACGTCATTTTCTTCGTCGAGCTCGGAATCTTTCTTTCGGTGCTTTACTTTGAATCCGGCCGGCGCTCGCTGGTACCGGCAATCGGCGCCGCCGTCGGTCTCGCCATGCTCACCAAATGGCTTCCGGGGCTGCTCGCCGTACCCGTCTTCGTGGCGCTCGCATGGGGCCGAGAGCCGCCGCGGCGAATCGCCTTGGACCTCGCTGTGATCGGCGTCACCGGCGCCGCCTTGGCGCTCCCTTGGCAGCTCTACACCCATCTCGCCTTCCCGCGCGAGTCGCATTGGGAGATGGCGTACAACCTGCGCCACCTTCTGGTGCCACTCGAGGGTCTCGGCGGATCTCCACTTTTCCACCTCGAGCACATGGCGCGCTACTTCGGCGAGCTCGTGTATCTCCCTCTGGTCTGGTTCCTGGTCAAACTGGTGCGGGAGCGGCAACCCGGGATGGTGAAGCTGGCGGTGTGGCTGCTGCTGCCGTATATCGCGTTTTCCCTGGCGGCGACCAAGATGGCCGGCTACGTGATGACTGCGGCGCCGGCCATTTTCCTGATCGAAGCGCTCTTCTGGCTCTGGCTTCTCGATCTTGACCCGCGGACGTGGACCGTGTGGCGGCGAGGACTGCGCTGGGCCGTCCTGGCCCTCCTCATCGTGCTGCCGTTGCGCTATACCGTCGAGCGGCTGAAACTCTCGCCGAACTACGACCGCAATCCTCCGTGGGTCCGGGCGATGCGTCAGCTCCCGAACCGCATCGGGCCGGGTAAGGTTGTTCTACTCAACGTCGACCGGCCGATCGAGGCGATGTTCTACACCCCTTATATCGCCTATGCGAAGATGGCCACGCCGCAGCAGATCGCGGATTTACGTCGCGAGGGCTGCCGCGTCATCGCCTTTGACGACGGTCACCTGCCGCCCGCATCGCGAACGACTCCCGGCCTCGAGGTGATGCCGAACCCGATTCCTCCCTCGCCCCTCAACGATGGCACCGGCATGCGCCTGCCCAGGCGGGACGGCTCGGACTCGCCGCTGATCGGCGCGCCTTCGCCCCCATCCCGCTGAGAAGATCGAGAGTCCACGGGGAGGGAGGGAGCGGTAAGTCTTTTCAGTCACCTCTTGAATAGCCCCAAAACCCCCTCGCAAACCCAATCCCGGCGGGGGGTTGCAAGATGAGACCTCTTTTTTCCGTCTTTATAGAGATGGAGGGAGAGCGCCGATGGTCGGCGATCTCGGTCCCAGGATCGCCATGGCCAACCAACATGACAGGATCTTCAAGCAACTGCTGCACGCTTATCTCGACGACTTCCTGCACCTCGTCGTCCCCGAGACGCTGGACCGGCTGGACCTGTCGTCACCCGAGTTTCTCGACAAGGAGCTCTTCGCCGAAGGTCCGCGCGGCCGAAGGCGGGAGCTCGACTTGCTGGTCCGGGTCCGCACCGCCAACGGACGGCCCCTCTTGATCCATGTCGAGATCGAGGCGCGGGCGAGCCCGGGCATGGAGGAGCGTCTCTGGCGCTACCGCAACCAGATCAAGGCCCGCCACGAAACGCAGGTGCTGTCGATCGTGCTCTACCTGAGGCGTGGCCGTCCCGGCGTCTGCTTCAAGACGCGGGAGAGCGACCTCGGCCCAGATTTCCCGGGGTTCCGGTACGTCTCGTTCGGACTGGCCGGCTGCAGCGCCGCGGAGTACTTGGCTCGCCCCGAGCCTCTGGCCTGGGCCC
>DATIOS010000094.1:0-8073 GCA_035472915.1 Thermoanaerobaculia bacterium | reverse complement strand
CCGGTACTCGCCCTCGACCACGTGCTCCGCCTCGGCGAAAGCGGCCTCGAGATCGCCAACACTGCCGCTTTCCAAAACCAGCTCGTAGAGCGGCGGTAGCGCTTCCGCCTCTTCCAGTGTGAGGAACGGAACGAGCGGCTCGTACTCCACCGTCACGGCGGCCAGCGCCTGCCGGGCCGCCAGGCGCGTGGGCGCCGCCACCAGTGCCACGGGCTCGCCAACGTGAAAAACGAAACCGTCGGCGAGGATCGGCCAGCTATCGTCGAGCAGCTGGACGCCATTGGGGCCGGGAAGCTCGGCGGCGGTGACGCAGATCGTTCCGGCCGGAGCCGCGGCAGGATCGAAGCGAATCGAACGGAGCCGGGCGTGGGGGTGCGGGCTGCGCACGGTGGCGCCGTGCCACATCCCGGGCAGGGTCAGGTCGTCCACATAGCGCGCCGCTCCCGAAACCTTGGCGAAGCCGTCCGGGCGCGGCGGGCTCTCTCCGATGCCGTTCATGAGGCTCGGAGTCTGGAACAAGGCCGGGCCGGGCGCAAGTGCGTCCGCCCGTCAACTCTCTTCCGGGAGCTTTTCGAGGCGATAACGCAACTGGCGGCGCGAGAGGCCCAGGAGGCGGGCGGCGTGCGAGCGGTTGCCGCCGCTGCGCTGCAGCGCCTGAACGACCAGGTCACGCTCCAGTTGCTTGAGGTCGATGCCCTCGGGCGGCAGCTCAAAAGCCGGCGGCGCGCCGGGAACCGCCGCCAGCGCCGGGAAGTCCTCAGGCGTCAGCTGCTCGCTTTCGCTCAGCAGCACGGCGCGTTCGACGACGTTTTTCAGCTCGCGAACGTTACCGGGCCAGGGGTGCGATTCGAGGCGAGACCTCGCGGTCCGCGAGAGACGCCGGACACGCCGGCCGAACTCCGTGTTGAACAGCGCGACGAAATGATCGACGAGCAGTGGCAGGTCGCCCTGCCGCTCGCGCAACGGCGGCACGCGCACTGGCAGGACGGTGAGGCGATAGTAGAGGTCCGTTCGGAAGGAGCCATCCTGGACCGCACGCTCGAGATCGCGGTTGGTGGCGGCGATCACCCGCACGTCGACGCGGATGTCGCCGGTGCCGCCGAGACGCCGGAACGCGCGGTCCTCCATGAAGCGCAGTAGCTTGACCTGCAAGGCATGGGTGAGCTCCCCGATCTCGTCGAGGAAGACGGTGCCTCCTGCCGCCAGCTCGAGCAGGCCTTTCTTGCGCTGGCGGGCGTCGGTGAAGGCGCCGGGCTCGTGGCCGAAAAGCTCGCTTTCGAGCAGGGTCTCGGGGAGGGCGGAACAGAGAATATGCTGGAAGGGCCGGGAGGCTCGGGCGCTGTGGCGATGGATCTCCTCCGCGATCAGCCCCTTGCCAGTGCCGCTCTCACCGAACAGCAACACGGTGGAAGCGGGACTGGCGGCGATCTTCTCCAGCAGCGCCTTGATACCGCAAATTGCCTCCGATTCACCCACCAGCTCGGCGAAGGGGGGACGATTCTCATGCCGCGGGTCTGACGGGTTGCGAAATCGGTTCTCCATCACCTCGCTCTGGCGGCAAGCGCCAGACGGCCCATCCAGTCCTTCCGGCGAGCCGCTCCGTGTAGCATAGTCGCCTGGGGCGGTTCCGGCCAAGTCCAGAAGGGCCCCCGCGCGGAAGCGAAGCGAGGTGGCATTGGAAGGGAATCTCAGTCACGCGAATCTGCTGGTCGAGATCGGCGAGCTGGACGACGCCGAAAGCGAGACCGTAAAAGAGTTGCAGGAGCGCCCGGACAACCCGGAAGCGCTGAGCCTGCTGGCCAAGATCAAACACATCCGCGGCGAGCTGTCCGAGGCCTTCGCCTGCTGGGCCCACGGCCGCGCCGTGAGCCCCGAAGGGGGGGCGCGGATGCGCCTCGAGTCGCTGCTCCAGATGGCGAAGGATCCCGAGCGCGGAACCGGGGAGTTTCTGGCCGTCGGCCAATCCCACCTCTGGCGCAAGCCGGCGGCGCTGCTCAAGCTCGAAGAGGTTTTCCGTCTCTTCGTCTCACGGCAGCCGGACCAGGCGCGGGAAGCCTGTGCGCTGCTGGCGCGGCAGAACCGGGGCACGGATCCCGAGCTGTTCAAGCTCGCCGTGCTGGCGGAAAGCTGGATCGCCGAGCTGTCGGGCGATCTGGCGGACGCCTGCGCCATTCTCGAGGAGCTCGGCAAAGAGCGCGGCTTCGAAGGCGACATCGACCGCGCCTTGGCACTGGCCCGAGTCTACGAGCAGCTCGGCGACCCGGATCATCTCGCGAAGGCGGTCAACGTCTGTGAGTATCTGGCCCGCACGCTGCAGACTTTCGAGAGCGTTGCCACGCTCGGACGGCTGGCTGCCCTGCATCGCGCGCTGGCCCACGACGAGGAGGCGGCAAACTACGAGCAACTCTTCCTGGCTGCCTTCCAGCATCGTATGCACCGGCTGTCGTTGGCAGACGCCACGGCGGTCGCCGCCCGGGTCTACGTCCCGCTCGACCGCTTGGCCACCGTCCGCTTCACCAACACGGCGGCGCCCGTCGACCCGGGGCCGTTGCAACAGGCGCTGGTCTCGGCTCTCCTCGGTGATCCCACCGGCGCCGCCGAGCTGCTGCGCGGCTCGGGCGAGCCGATCGACCGCAAGTACCTGGCCGATCTGGCGCTGGCGGCAGGCGAGCGCGATCCGGCGATCCGCCTCTATCTGGAGACTCTCGCCGAGGACCCGGGCGACCGCTGGGTGATCCGGCGGTTGCTCGACCAGGCGAGCGAACCCGGCGCGGAGCCGGTGATCGAATATTTCCAGCAACCTGAACCGGGAGAGCTGGCCAAGGCGATCCTCGACTCCGACCTGCGCGAAGCCCCGCTGCGCCCCGACTTCTGGCTGGAGCTGGCGACGCTGCACCTGATCCGCGGCCAGCCCGAGGAGGCGCGGCGTTGCGCCGAGCGCGCCGACGCCCTGGCCAAGGCGGCTGCGGACCCGTCGAGCGCCGTGGGGCGCGCGCTCTCCGCCGCCGTCTACCACTTCGTAGGGCGGGCCAAAGGTCTGGTCCACGAGGTCTGGGCCGGGCGCCGACCGGCCGGGCCGGGCCGCGGAGGCTACCTGGAAGAGATTCTGGGTGGCGTGACCCCTGAGCTGGAGCGTACCGTGCGCAACATCTTCCTTTCGGTACGCGACTATGCGCGGGCCAAGCTGCCCCAACAGACCGCGGGCTTGCTGGACTACAACTACAGCTACAAGGTGACGAAAGAGGACGAGCCCTCGCACGGCACGTCGGCCGGGTTGCCCACGGCGCTCGCCTTCCTCTCGGTCTTTCTCGACCGGCCTCTGCCCCAGGACATCGCCTCCAGCGGCGAGCTGGTGACCGATGCTCACGACGTTCTCGTGGTGCGGCCGGTCGGCGAGGCGGAGTTCAAGCTGCAGGGCGCCTACAACCGTAGTCTTCGGGCGTTGATCCTTCCACAGGGCAACCGCGCGGGCCTCATCGCCAGCTCGCGGATTCCCAAGGCCGTGCACGACGAGATGGCGCTTTACGTCGCCGATCTCGACGCCGCCGTCAGCCTGGTGTTCGGACCCGACATCTGGCTGCGCTAGAAACTTGCGCAGCCGGTGAGGTGAGTTGCTAGGTGATGTCGATCTTCTTCGCCGCCGCTCCGGGAGCCTCCTTCGCGATGTGGAGCTCCAAAACCCCATCCTGAAGCTTGGCGCTCTGCACCTGCGCTCCTCGCGGCAATAGGATCTGCCGCCGGAACGCTCCGAGGGGACGCTCGGCGAGTTGCAGGTGGTGGCCGCCGAAAGCGGCAGGCCGCTGTCCGGTGACCGTGATCACTCCCCCTTCATCCACGACCTCGATCTCGGAGCGCTTGACTCCCGGCAGATCCAGACAGGCGACGGTGGCGTGTGTGTCCTCCCACACGACCATCGGCGGAGTCCAGGCGACGGTGACGAACGGTTGGCCGAGCGCGCCAAGCAGGCGCTCCAGGCGTTCCTCGACGAAGTCGCTGGGATTGCGCTCGACCGGGATCGGCGCGTAGGTCGGACCGCCTTCGGGCGCCGGATTGCCCGTGAGCGTTTCATACAGTCTTTCGATGCCGGCGATCGCTTCATCCACCGCCGTCTTGCTGACCGGCTCCTCCAGCGTCGCGGCAGCTTTCTCTTGCGCCATGGTCAGTTACCTCCTGGTTGGTCTTCGGTCTCGGGAAAGCCGGGCCTGCCACGCGCTCGCGGCAGGCCCGGCGGCACCAACGGGGGCGATCAGTAGACCGGGACCACCGGCGGCAGGGGGAACTGGGCGTACGGGAACGTCTGCGACACCTTCACCGCCAGAAAGGGATCTGCCCACAGCGGCCGGTTGTAGACCGACTCCGTCTCCAGG
Organism: Thermoanaerobaculia bacterium; assembly: GCA_035472915.1. GTDB lineage: Bacteria > Acidobacteriota > Thermoanaerobaculia > Multivoradales > UBA5704 > DATARR01. The sequence goes on along the minus strand of DATIOS010000094.1, from coordinate 3,706 downwards.
CCGGTGTGGCTCAGGCCGAGCGGCACGTTCCAGGTCGGAATCTGATTGGCCAGCGGGATGTTGCCGACCCCGGGCAGCCCCGGGGTGAACCCTGCCATGGTCTGCCCGATCTGTCCGATTTGTCCGGCAAACGGGGTGTGAGCCAGCCCGCCGCCATAACCCTGGCCCTGCGCGATCGGCGAGACGCCGAACCCGAAGCGCGGATCGGTGAAGCGAGGATCGATATAGCCTCCCATGGGTCCGGTGTTGCCGAACTGCCCGGCGATTTGACCAGGATACTGCCCGCCGAGCTGGCCGGGAGTCTGAGTGTGAGAGAGCCCGTGGACCGACAGCCGTACCTGGCTGAGAGCGTCGATGCACTGATTGATACGGTCGTTGAGGAGCTGCAGTTTACGGATGTCGACTTTCGCGGTTTCCATTGGATGAACCTCCTTGTCTCTTTGCGATTGTCTCCCCAGGTGCGCGGCACCCGGGACCCAGCTGAAAGTGCAACGCGGGTGCCGACGCATCGAGCGACAGTGAAAACGCGGCCACGACTGCTTTTGGACGGCTACGCCGGCGATGGCGAGGTCCGGCTGGCCGCGCGAAAACGAGCAGTGACTGGCCGAGCTTGCGCAGTGGCCAGCGCGCCAACAGATACGAAGATCAAAGCTTGCGAGGAGAGCTTCTCAGGGACGGATGCATGCGCGGGTTTCCGGCGTTGGGAGTTAGAATCCGCCGGTCGGTCCCGTCCCATGACGGCTCTCGAGGAGAGAAAACACGCATGAAGCCCGCTTCGTTCGAGTATCAGGCGCCTGCCACTCTGGACGCCGCGCTGGACCTCCTCGCCCGCCGGGGCGGGGAAGCCAAGCTCCTGGCCGGGGGTCAGAGCCTGATTCCGGTGATGAATTTTCGCCTGGCGGAGCCGGCCCTCCTCGTCGACATCAACAAGCTGACGGAGCTCGATTTCATCCGCCGCGACGGCGATGGGGGCTTGAGAATCGGCGCCTTGACGCGCCAGCGGCGGCTGGAGCGGGACTCTATGGTCGCCGAGGCCGCGCCGCTTCTTCACGAGACGATGCCCTTCATCGCCCACCCCCAGATCCGCAATCGCGGGACCTTCGGGGGGAGCCTGGCGCACGCCGATCCCGCCGCTGAGCTGCCGGCCGTCGCCGTGGCCCTGCGCGCCCGGCTTCGGCTCCGCAAGGCCGGGGGCGAGCGCTGGGTGAACGCAACAGATTTCTTCGCTGGCCTGTTCACGACCTCTCTGGAGCTGGATGAGATGCTGGTCGAGGCCGCGATTCCGCCCCTGCCTCCACGCACCGGCTGGGCCTTCCTGGAGATCGCCCGGCGCCACGGCGATTACGCCCAGGTCGGGATCGCCGCCCTGGTGACGCTCGACGACGCCGGCCGTTGCCGCGAAGCGCGGCTGGTGTTCCTGAGCGCCGGCGACGTGCCCGTCGAGGCCCGGGAAGCGGAGCTCCTGCTGGCCGGCCAGGAGATCTCACCTGCGGCCATCACGGCGGCGGCGGAGAAGGCCGCGCAGGAGATCCGTCCTTTCAGTGACCTTCACGCGACGGCCGACTTCAAGCGCCACCTGGCACGCGTTCTCACCGGCCGCGCCCTACGCAAAGCCACCGAGCGGGCGAACGGGAGGCATCAAGGATGAGCGGGCTCTACAAAGTCTCCGTCACCGTCAACGGCAAGGCGTTCGAACGCGAGATCGAGCCGCGCCTGCTGCTCTCGGACTTCCTGCGTCACGACCTCGGCCTCACCGGCACCCACGTCGGTTGCGAGCACGGCGTCTGCGGAGCGTGCACGGTGCTCTTCGACGGCGAGCCCGCCCGCTCCTGCATCATGCTCGCCGTCCAGGCGGACGGCCACGCCGTCACCACCGTCGAGGCGCTGGCACCGGGACCCGACCAGCTCCATCCACTCCAGCAGGCCTTTTGGGAGTGTCACGGTCTGCAGTGCGGCTTCTGCACGCCGGGCTTCCTGATGACGCTGCTCCCGTTCCTCGACGAGAACCCCGACCCCAGCGAGGGGGAGATCCGCCAGGCCATCTCCGGCAACCTCTGCCGCTGCACCGGTTACCAGCACATCGTCGACGCCGTGAAGCTCGCCGCCGAAAGACGCCGGACGCCAGCGGAATCAGCGAGATGAGCGAGCTCGACCGCTTGGAGGCGCTCTTCGCCGCGCGGGAGCCCGAAGTTCACGCCTTCCTTCCTGAGGAAGGGCGGTTCGAGCGGCTGCGCCGGGAGGAAGGCGCTCTCCTCGATCGCTGGCCCGATCCCGCGCGCCGGCCGCCGCTCTTCGGCGTCCCGGTGGGAGTCAAGGACATTTACCGCGTCGACGGCTTTCCAACCCGGGCCGGCAGCCGCCTGCCGCCGGAAGAGCTGAAAGGACCCGAAGCCGCCAGCGTGACGATCCTCCGCGAGGCCGGCGCCCTGATCCTGGGCAAGACGGTTTCCACCGAGTTCGCCTTCTTCGCGCCCGGTCCCACCCGCAATCCGTGGAACTCGGAGCACACGCCCGGAGGATCGAGCAGCGGCTCGGCCGCCGCGGTCGGCGCCGGCCTCTGTCCGCTGGCGCTCGGCACCCAGACGATCGGCTCGATCTTGAGGCCCGCCGCCTTCTGCGGCGCGGTCGGCTTCAAGCCCAGCTACGAGCGGATCTCCCGGGAGGGAGTGATCCCTCTCGCTCCCTCCCTCGATCACATGGGCTTCTTTACCCCCGACGTGGCCGGCGCGGCGCGGGCCGCCGCCGTGCTCTGCCGCGACTGGCACGCCGTGAAGCCGGGAAAGAAGCCTCGGCTCGGCGTGGCGGAAGGTCCCTACCTGGAGCGCGCCTCGGGCGAGGGGCTGGTCCACTTTCGCCAGGTCTGTCACCGGCTGGTCGACGCTGGCTTCGAGGTCTTGCACGTGCCCGCGCTTCCGGACTTCGGGGAGATCGCCGAGCGCCACTTCCGCATCACCGCCGCCGAAGCCGCGCGGGTCCATCGCGACTGGTTCGCCCGCTTTGGCGACCTTTACGCGCCGAAGACGGTGGAGTTGATCCGCCGCGGCCAGTCGGTGACGGATGACGAGTTGGAGCGGGATCTCGACGGCCGCGAGGAGTTGCGTGATGTGCTGACCGGGCTGATGGACGATCACCGGCTCGATCTCTGGCTCTCTCCGCCCGCCCTGGGAGCAGCCCCGCGGGGGCTCGACAGCACCGGCGATCCGGTGATGAACATCCCCTGGAGCCAGGCCGGGATGCCCGCGATCTGCCTCCCTGCGGGGCGCAACGCCGCCGGCCTGCCTTTCGGGGTCCAGGTGGCCGCCCGCTGGTGGGCGGACGAGGCGCTGCTGGCGTGGGCCGGTGATCTGGAAACCGCTCTCCAACCATGAGCGGCGCGCCCACGGTCCGCTGTGCCGTCCGCCCCGGCGCCTATTACGATTCCGTCGTCCTCATGCAGCTCCAGCGGGCGTTGTCGACCCTGCCGGGGGTGCTCGACGCGGGCGTCGTGATGGCGACGCCGGCCAACCGCGAGATTCTCGCGGCAAGCGGATTGATCCCGGGCCAGGAAGTCGAGGCGGGCCCTCACGATCTGCTGATCGCCGTCAAAGCGGAGAGCGACGTGGCGGGAGTTGAGGCCTTGGCGCGCGTGGACTCCCTCCTCCAGGTCCGGCGCTCTGGCGGCGAGCAGGCGTTTCGCCCCCGCAGCCTTGCCTCCGCCCTGAAGCTC
>DATIOS010000093.1:0-4939 GCA_035472915.1 Thermoanaerobaculia bacterium | reverse complement strand
TGGATGCCACCAGTCAGCTGAAAGACCGCCAGGTCTACGGCTTCGACCAACTCCGCCACGCGGGTCAAGCGGGCTACACCGCCCGCTCCCTGCCTGACGAGCCGGCCGGCGGCAAGCCCGCCCACGTCGCCGAGCTCGCCGACTCCGGAGGCCACTCCACCCGCTTCTATCTCGATCCGGGTACGAACCAGGTGGTAAAGGTCAGCTGGGAGAGCAACGGCCAGAAAGTCGAGGTCCTCTTGTCCGACTACCGCGACGTCAACGGCATCAAGGTCCCCTTCAAAGTCGAGGTCGTTCAGGACGGCACACCGATGATGAAAGTGGAGCTCTCCGAGGTGCAGGTCAACGCGCCGGTGGATGCAGGGTTGTTCAAGAAGCCTGGGGCATAGGCCTTTCTTATATCGCCTTGGGGAGGGATTCGGACCTCCCCAAGGCGAGCTCCTCACTCCGGATTGCCGGTGTAGTCGCCACACGACCTCCCACCGAGACATCACCCCGCCGTTCGGCTAAGATCTGACCGTTCTCAGAGGCAGGTGTCACCGATTGGAGGCAGGGCGGGAATGAACCTCTACGAGGAGCTCTTCCAGATCTCGAAGCTCCTGCTCGCCGAGGAAGACGACGAGCGGGCGCCCGAGGTCCTGCTGCGCCGCATCGTCGAGCGATGCCGCGCCGAGACGGGATTCGTCGTAGTGCGCGAGGAGGGCTCCTTCCAGCAAAAGTTCGACGTCGGGTACGACCGCGATCAACGTTCGGCGGTCGAGCGCCGTTACAGCCGCACGCTGGTGCGCGAGGCCATCGAGACCGGCAAGGTCATCTACCTGCCGAACCTGATCGAAGACGACCGCTTCCGCTCCGGTGAGAGCGCTCTCGTCATCGGCACCTGCTGCGCCCTCGTCGCGCCGCTGCGCCACGGCGGCGAGGTCTACGGCGTGATCTACCTCGAAAACCGCGAGCGCGTGGACAGCTTCGACGCCGAGTGCTGCGCCTTTCTCGCGGAGTTTGCCGACGTGGCCGGCCTCTTCCTCCTGCGCGCCAGCGAGCGAGAGACCTTGCGCCGGCGTAACCGCAGCCTGGAGCGCGATCTCTTCGCCCAGCACGATTTTGCGGGGATCGTCACCCGCGACACCCGGATGATCGAGCTCCTGCGCGTCGTCGGCCAGGTCGCCGGAGCGGAAGCTCCGGTGCTCGTCCTCGGCGAAACCGGCACCGGCAAGGAGCTGATCGCCCGCGCCCTGCACGTCAACAGCCCGCGCCGGACCCGTCCCTTCATCACCGTCCACTGCTCTGCGCTGCCGGGCACCCTGCTCGAATCCGAGCTCTTCGGCCACGTCGCCGGCGCCTTCACGGACGCCAAGCGCGACCGGCCCGGCAGGCTGGCCTCGGCGCATGGCGGCACTCTTTTCCTCGACGAGATCGGCGAGATCCCGATCGAGGCCCAGGCCAAGCTGCTGCGCTTCCTCCAGTTCGGCGAGATCCAGCGCCTCGGCTCCGATCGCACGGAGAAAGTGGACGTCAGGATCGTGGCGGCCACCCACCGCGACCTGAAGCAGATGGTGCGCGAGGGGCGCTTCCGGGAGGATCTCTACTTCCGGCTGAAAGTGCTGGACCTGACCTTGCCGCCGCTCCGCGAGCGCCGCGGCGACGTGCCGCTCCTCGTCGACCACTTCCTGCGCCGCCATTGGCGCCGGCAGGGCGAGCGGCCGCGCTGGACGGCGAGGGCCGAGCGCGCGCTCCTCGCTCACTCCTGGCCGGGCAACGTCCGCGAGCTGGGCCACGCCGTGGAGCGCGCCTGCCTGCTGGCCCGCGGTCCGGAGCTGGACGTTGAGCTGCTGCCGCCGGAGCTGGCCGGCGCGGCGCCGGAGCCGGGAGCCGAGCTGGCCTTCGTCGAGCTTTCCGGCACTGCCCTCAACGAAGCCCGCGAAGTCGCCGTGGACGCCGTGGAGCAGCGCTTCCTCGCGGAGCTGATGAGCCGCTGCGATGGCAACGTCTCGCGCGCCGCTCGCGAGGCGGGCCTCCACCGGAGCTATCTCCAGAAGTTGCTGGCACGTCACCGGACAGCCCTCGGTCCCCTGGCGGGCGCCGAGGAGACTTGATGCCGGCCCTCTCCTGCCCCGCCTGCGGCGCCCCTCACTCCGAGTTCGACAGCCGCTGCTCAGCCTGTGGCGCCACTTTGACGCCAGCGCCGAGCGACACCCGAGTCGACGGGATACCTCCCCGCCCACAACCCGTTTTCACTGAGAATGAACCGCTCACCGGCCAACAAATCTCCCATTTCCAAATTCTGAGCCGCATCGGCAGCGGCGGCATGGGAATGGTCTTTCGGGCCTTGGACCTGGAGCTCAACCGCGAGGTCGCCCTCAAGTTCCTGCATCCTCATCGTGAAGGGCAGGAGCGCGACCAGGTCCGCTTCCATCGCGAAGCCCAGGCCGCAGCCGTGCTCGACCACCCCAATATCGGCACCATCTATGAAGTCGGCGAGCGCGATGGCCGGCGCTTCATCGCCATGGCCCTCTACGACGGGGAGACTTTGGCGGCGCGCCTCGCCCGCTCAGCCGTCCACCAGCTCGCTCCCTCCGAGGCGGCGGCCACAGCCGGCCAGCTCGCCTCGGCCCTGGAAGCGGCGCACGCCGCCGGGCTCGTTCACCGCGACCTCAAGCCCGACAACATCATGATCCTTCGCGATGGAAGGGTGAAGCTCATCGACTTCGGCCTCGCTCGCTGGGAAGGTTCTTCCAGGATGACCGAGCAGGGCCTGGCCGTGGGCACAGCCGCCTACATGGCGCCCGAGCAGCTGCGAAACCAAGAGGTGGGCGCCGCCGCCGACCTGTGGGCCTTGGGCGTCGTGATCTACGAGATGGTCGCCGGCCATCATCCTTTCGGAGGCGAGCGGCAGGGCATGGTGCACAACATTCTCTACGAGAGCCCCGTCCCCCTCGGCAAAGCGTGTGAGAGCGTGCCGCCGGTCCTCGCCGCCATCGTCGAGCGGTGTTTGAGCCAAGAGCCGCGAGACCGGCCCTCGGCTGCCGGCGTCATCGCCGAGCTTCAAGCGTCCGGCCTCTGGTTCTCCTCGGGATCGGGCGTCGTCATACCGCCTTTGCAGCGCCGGAGCCGGCGGGTCTGGATCACGGCCGGAATCTTGGGACTCCTTCTGCTCCTGGCCGCCGCCGCGTACCTGGTGAGCCGCAAGCCGGCGCCTCTCGTCTACGTGGCGGTGCTCAAACCCGAGGTTTCCGGCTCGCTGGCCGGCGATGAGAGCGCCCAGGTCAAAGCGAACCTCCAGGCCGCCCTCCTGCGCACCGTAGCGGCTCTCAACGGCCTCGCCGCGCTCGACTCCAGCCAGGTCAACGCCGTCTCGGGCCCCCCGGCGGCCGTGGCACGGGCCGTGGCGGCCGGCGAGGTCGTGGCCGCGCGCGCCGAATGCGCCGGCGATCTCTGTCAGGTGAGCCTCAGCCGCCTCGACGGGAGGGACGGCCGAGTGCTCTGGACAGAAGCTTTGCAACTGCCTCCCTCGAAGCCCCGCCTTTTCGCCGACGCGGTCGCCGTCGCGCTGCGAACGGGCTATGCGCGCCGGGATCTGCGCATTCCGCGGCTGGAGCTGGAGACCAGCGACGAGGACTACCGCACCTACCTCGATCTGCGGCGGCAGGCCGCGGATCCCGCCGCTTACCAGAAGGTATTGGACGGGCTGGGAGCCTTGCGCCAAAAGTCCCCTGGTTTCCTGGAGGTCTATTCTCTGGAGGCCAACGTCGCACGCCGGCTTTACCTCATCAAGAGCGACTCGCACTACCTCGAGCGAGGCATCCAGGTCGCCCAACAGGCACGCGAGCGGGCTCCGGCGGATCCCAGGCCGCTTGCCAATCTCTTCGATCTCTTTCTGGACGCCGGCCGCTACGAGGAGGCAGACACCGTCCTCACCCGGCTTGCAGAGGCAGACCCGGCCGGAAGCCTGTTGCGGCGCGGCCAGCTCCTGGAACGCCAGGGGCATCCTGAGCAGGCCCTCGAGCTCATCGCGGCGGCGGTACGCCTGCAGCCTTCCTGGCGTTCATTGCTCATTCTGGCCAACGCCGAATACCGCCAGGGGCGCCTGGCCGATGCGCGCCGGAATCTTGCGGAGCTACTCCGGCGCGCGCCCGGCAACACCGATGGGCTCAAGGCGCTGGCCCAGATCGAGTTGCTGCACGACACGGACCGCGCCATCGCTCTCCTGAGTCAGATCGCGGCCAAAACGCCCGATACCGATTCCCTCACCAACCTGGGAGTCGCACAGCTCCTGCGGCGCCGATACGTCGAATCGGAAAAGAGCTTGCGACGCGCGCTCGAGCTCCAGCCGGGCTCCCCTGCAGCCACCCTCAACCTCGCCGACAGCGTGCTCCTGCAAGGCCGTAAAGCCGAGGCTCGGATCCTCTATGCCAGAATCGTCGCCGAGGCGAATCGCGACCCGCGAAGCGATTGGGAAAACCTCGCCACCAAGGCTCAGGCTCTCGCCCACCTCGGCGAGCCCACCCGCGCCGTCGAGGCGATCCAACAGGCGCTGCGCCTTACTCCAGACAACGCCCAGCTCGCCTATGAGGCTGCCCTGGTCTATGCCCTGGTTGGCGATCAGAGCTCCGCTCTCGTTAACGCCCAGCGCGCCATGATGGGCGGCGTAGACAGCTACTGGTTCGCGCTCCCTTTCTTTGATTCCTTACGTGCCACACCGGCGTTCCAAGCGCTCAAGTCCCATACACGGTAGGCGGATCGAGCGGGTCCTTGGTCACGGCGATCGTCGGATCGTGGCTGAACCTCTTGCCGTTGTCGTGCCGTTCCAGCCAAATGTCGACCGGGCAACCGTTCGGTTGATCGACAGCGTTTTTTGCAAGGGCCGGGCAATAGTTCCCCTCCAACTCTTCAGCACAGCACTCCAACTTGAAGTAGGGTACCGACAAGTCGCTCTTCTCGA
>DATIOS010000092.1:0-10062 GCA_035472915.1 Thermoanaerobaculia bacterium | reverse complement strand
GCGCGCAGGAAGTCCATCTTGGCCGGGAAGTCCTTGCCGCCGTTGGGAACGTAGATCGAAGCCACCACCAGATCGCCCGCCTCCGCGGCCACGACGCGCGTTTCGTGATCGAAAGAGGGATGGCTGAACTTCGGCTCCTCGGGGAACGCCTCGCGCCGGAGCTGAAGGCTCACTCCCGAGTACCCCCCCGCACCATGCCAGTAGCACCAGTAGCCGTCGAGGTTGCAGACGGCTTCCGGCAGCTGGTCCGGTTTGGCCTTGATTTCCTGCAGGCAGATGACGTCCAGACGCTCGCGCCCCTGCCATTCGAGGAACTGCTCCTGCCGGGCGCGGATGCCGTTGACGTTCCAGGTGGCGATGGTGAGAGCCATGACGGCGGGATGATACCAAAAGGCCCGGCGGGTGCCGGGCCTGGATCGGTTTTTAAGATTGGTAGCGCATACGGGATTCGAACCCGTGTTACCGGCGTGAGAGGCCGACGTCCTGGACCCCTAGACGAATGCGCCACATGTCCGATGATCCTGCCACCGAACCCGGGAAGGGTAACACAGACCCTTCCCCGTGTTCAAGCCATATCCAGCGGCGTTATGGTGAGGATTGTAGTACGGTAACAGAGAGCCCTGAGGTCGCCCCTGGGGAGAGGTTTTGCTTGGCCCTGAAAATCGTCGCCACCACCGGCAGCCCCGTCGTCCATCTGACGGCAGCGCGTCCTTATTCCGTGGGGCGGGCCGTGGCCTGCGATCTCCCCATTCAGGATCCGACGGTGTCGCGGCAGCACGCCGAGCTGGAGCTGACCGGAGTGGGAGTGCGCATCCGTGACCTGGGCTCCACCAACGGCACCTTCCTCAACGGCGAGAAGGTGATCGACGCGGTCGCCATGGCCGGCGCCCGCGTCGCCTTCGGCAAGGTCGACTTCGAGGTGCGCGAGGAAGACGCGCCCTCCGCCACTCCCGGGGAAGGATCGCTCGACGCTACGATCCTCCGGCAGGTTCGCTTGCACGGGCCGGCCGACATCGCCGCTCAGCTCTCGGACGTGCCCCAGGGGGCCTCGCTGCTGCGCATCGCGGGAGTCTCCGCGGCGGACCGCCAGGCGCGCAAGCTTTCCCTCCTGCTCGACATCGCCAAGGAGCTGTCGCAGCAGACGGACGTCGACGTCCTGCTCGACCGGGTGGTGGAGCTGACCTTCCAGGTGATGAGCGTCGATCGCGTGGCCATCCTGATGACCGGGCCAGGGGACGAGCTGACGCCGCGGGTCTGGCGTAGCCGGGTGGAGGCGCCGGCCGCCAGCTGGAAGGTGCCGCGCTCGATCGCCCGCAAGGCGGTGGAGGAGCGGGTGGCGGTGCTGATCGAAAACGCCGCCGCGGACCAACGGTTCGAGGGCGCGTCGATGCTGCTGCAACGGGTGCAGAGCGCCCTCTGCGCGCCTTTGATGGGCAAGCAGGGTCTGGTGCTCGGCCTTATCTACCTGGACAACCTGGGGGCCACGCACTCCTTCAGCGAGGAGGATCTGGAGTTCCTGAGCGCCTTCTCGGGGATGGCGGCTGTAGCCATCGAGAACAGCCAGCTCATCGAGCGGGTGCGCCGCGAAGCGGTGGTGCTGTCGAACTTCCAGCGTTACTTCGCTCCCGATCTCGCGCGGCAGATCGCCGGCGAGCAGGGCGCCGTCCAGCTCGGCGGCGCGAAACGCCGGGTGGTCGTCCTCTTCTCGGACATCCGGGGTTTCACCTCCCTGTCGGAAAAGATGAGCCCGGACGAGATCGCGAGCCTCCTCACCGATTACTTCACCGAGATGGTGGACGTCGTCTTCGAGCACGGCGGCACGCTCGACAAGTTCATGGGCGACGCCATGATGGCCCTGTGGGGGGCGCCTCTCACCCGGGCGGACGATCCCGACCAGTCCACCCGAGCGGCGATCGCCATGCAGCGGCGTCTCCTGCGTCTCAACGCGGAGTGGCAGCGCCAGGGACGGCCGGCGCTGACGGCGGGAATCGGCGTCAACGTCGGCGACGTCTTCGCCGGCAACATCGGCAGCGACCGCCGGCTGGAGTACACGGTGATCGGCGACGCCGTCAACATCGCCTCCCGCCTGTGCGCGGAAGCAGGACCCGGGGAGATCCTCATCGCCGAGCCGCTGCACGTCGCTCTCGCCTCGCCGCCGCCGGTGACCGCCCTAGCGCCGCTCGTGCTCAAGGGGAAGGCACTACCGGTGCCCGTGTACCGCGTCGAGTGGCGGGAAGCTCCGGCAGCCGAGGATGGCGGCATCCCTCTTGGCGGACCGGTACTACCATAGCGCCCAGCTCAAGCGATAGATATCAGTTACTATCTGGCATTACCCGGCGAGGATGTCCTTCAGGCTCGTTTGTGAGGTGAATCGATGGAAGCGAAGACAAGCTACACAGCGGTCATTCAGCGTGATGGCGACTGGTGGATCGGATGGCTCGAAGAGATTCCGGGGGTCAACTCCCAAGGGATTACGCGGGACGAGTTGTTGGAGAATCTTAGATCGGCTCTCCAGGAAGCTCTGGAAATGAACCGGGCCGAAGCGCTGGCGGTCGTCAGGGAACCCTATGAGGAAGTGAGAATCTCTGCTTGAAGCGCCATGCGCTTCTCTCGCACCTCAAGGAGCACGGCTGTTTCTTGGTACGCGAGGGGGCCAGACATTCTTGGTGGGGAAATCCGGCGAATGGTCGCCGAAGCGCTGTTCCTCGGCATACGGAAATCAGCAACGACTTGGCGCGAAAAATCTGTCGCGACCTCGACATCCCTGCCCTCTGATTGGAGATATTTTCCCGAAGCTGTCACCCGAAGCAGGACGCGCTGTGCGCGAAAGAGGTCATGCGGCCGGCTTGGCCTACAGGAGGGAACTTAGTGGCACCTGCATTGCTCTAAAGGAGCAGCAGAGGTACCGACAAAGGGGAGGGTTCCGAGATGAGCTGGACACAGGCTGCCAACGTGGACCGCCGGGAAGCTTCGATCAGCGGATGGCTTGCGAAAATCGGCGCTGGAGTGCTGATCCTGGCGCTGAGCGCGGCTGCCGCTTACGCCGGCCCGAAGGTGGAGAAGGCGCCGAAGGCGGAGGCCAAGCAGAAGGAGTATGACGAGTTGATCGCCCGAGTCAAAAAGGATGACGCCTCAGTCGACTTCAGCCATCTCCGGTTTCTCTACACGGAGCTCGACTCCTACGGTCCGGACACGCCGGATACCAAGGAGATGTTTGCGGCGCTGCGGGCAGGCGACTACAAGAAGGCGCTCAAACAGGTCGACGTAATCCTGGCGGACTATTACCTGGACCCCCACGCTCACTTCGTCGGCATGATCGCGGCGGACAAGCTGGGCGACGCTTCTCGGTCGGCCCATCACCGGTATGTGGAGAAAGGGATTCTCGACTCGATCCTGCGCTCCGGCGACGGCAAGACGTCCGAGACCGCGTACAAGGTGATTTTCGTCAGCGAAGAATACGCTCTGCTGCGATCCCTCGGGCTCGAGACACAGCAACAGGACCTCGTCGATCGCGAAGACGGCCACAGCTTCGACGTCCTCACGGTGAGCAACCCCAAGTCGAAGGCGGTATTCAAGGTCTGGTTCGGTATCGATCCGATTACGGCCGCTGAAATGCGCCACTTCCAGTGACAGCCTGACCCCGGAATCCCCGCGCCTCCCGGCCGAAGGCGCGGAGCTGGCCGCAGGCGGCGGCGACGTCGTCGCCTCGCCGGCGGCGGATGGTGGCGATCCAACCGCGCTGGCGCAGGCGCTCCTTGAAGGCTTCGATGCGCGCATCGTCCGGCGGCACCATACGCTCGCCCAGGACCGGATCGGGATTGACCGGGATGAGATTGATCTTGGCCTTGAATCCGGAGAGGAGCCGCGAGAGCTGGTCGGCGTCCCGTGGCGAGTCGTTGAAATTCCGGATGAGGATGTATTCAAAGGTCAGCTTGCGCCCCTTCTCCAGGGGGTAGCGGCGCAGGGCTTTCAGCAGATCAGCCAGCGGATACGTCCGATTCACAGGCATCACGGCGGAGCGGCGCTCGTCGTCCGGCGCGTGAAGGGAGACCGCCAGGTTGGGCCGGCGTTGCCAGCGGGCCATCTCCTCGATGCCGGGGAGAATGCCCACGGTCGAGACGGTGATGCGGTGGGGAGAGATGAATTCGGTCAGGATCTCGACCGCCCCCTGAACGCTTTCCACGTTGAGCAGCGGCTCGCCCATCCCCATGAAGACGATGTTCAGGCCCTCGGCCGGCAGACCCCGGTCGGCGCGGATGGCCAGCACCTGGGCCACGATCTCGCCGGCCGTCAGATTTCTCCCCGCTCCCCAGTAGCCGGTGACGCAGAAGGTGCAGGCGAGGGCGCAGCCGGCCTGGCTGGAGATGCAGAAGGTGTGGCGTCCCTCGTCGGGGATGTCGACCGCTTCCACGGTGGCGCCGTCGTGCAGGCGGAGCAGATATTTGCAGGTACCGTCCGCAGATTCGTGGCGCGAGGTGATCGCGGGCAGGCCGATGCGAAACCGCTCGGCGAGCCGGGCGCGCAGCTCCTTCGAGAGATCGGTCAAGCTGGAGAAATCGCCTACACCACGCTCGTAGAGTGCCTGGTAGATCTGCTTCACCCGGAACGGCTTGTCCACCACCGGAGCCAGTACCGCGGCGAGCTGCTCGCGGGAAAGCCCGAGCAGATCCGCGCGGTCCAGGCTGGTGATTTCACTCGAAGGAATCATGGTCAAGCGAGCCCGGAGAGGCCCGGGGAAAGTTCGGAGGGGGTCAATCGACGACGGCGCGGCGGCGGCGCATGCGTCGGGTCGGGTCGATTCCGATGGAGCGCAGGAACGACAAGTCGCGGCCGTCGATCTGGAAGGCGGGCTCACCCGAAGAGAGACGCGGCGCGGTGGTGGCGAATGTCAGGGGCTCGATCTCGTTCGCTTCCCGCTTGCAGTCCACCAGCAGGGAGATAGCGTAACCCTCTTCGCGAATTCTGCGCAGCGTGCGATTCACATCCGAGCTCTCCGAGATCGCTTCGGAAAGGGCTCGCCTCAGCTCGCGCAGCATCTGATGGAGCTTGTCGTCCAGCTTCAAATCCTCCTGGCGCCTTCGGGGCCGCCGCCGGATTATCCCTTGCACCTCTTGAGGAGTCAAACCGGAGTCAAACCAGGCGCAAGCGGTTCCAAAACCGGGCCGGCCGCTTGCAACACCACTCCTCCAGCCCCAATTCCCCCGGCGTTTCCCGAAAGTCTAGCATGGTAGGCTCACGCCCATCTTGAACGGGTTTTCAGCAGCTTTTCCGATGACTTTCAACAACGAGGCACGCCGTTCATGACCGAGCCGGTCCAGCATGCTGCCAGCCCCTTGGAGAGCCTGGCAGCGGCAGGCTTCACATCCCACGCGATTCAGGTCCTGACGGGCGACGTCTCGCCGCGCCAGTACTCCCGCGTCGTCCTGGACGGCGGCGGGAACGCCATCCTGGCCACCTACCCGCCGGAGATCAGGGCGACGTGCGGGCGCTTCCTGAGCTCCACGGAAATCCTCAACCGGGCGGCGGTGCGGGTGCCGCGCATCCTGGCGAGCGACTGCGAGGCCGGCTGGATGCTACTCGAGGATCTGGGGCCCCAGACGCTGGGCGAGTGGGGCCAGGGCCGGCCTTGGAGCGAGCTTGCCCCCTGGTTCAACGCGGCTCTGGAGATCGCCGGACGGATCGCGCGTCTGCCGGACTCTCCGGCAGGCGGCCCCTTGGAGCACAACCCGCGCTTGGGCGCCGAGCTGCTGCGCCGGGAGCTGGCCCAGACGTGGGATCTCTTCCTGGAGCCCCAGGGCCTTATTGGGGATGCGGATCTGGCGGCCGAGCTTCGCGCGGCGCTGGATGTGCTCTGCGCCACTCTCGGCGGCGAGCCGCCCGTGCCCTGCCATCGCGACTTCATGGTCCGCAACCTGATGCCGCTCGCGGGCGGGGAGCTGGCGGTGCTGGACCACCAGGACCTGCGCCTCGGGCCGCCGCTCTATGACGAGGCCTCGTTGCTCAACGACACGCTGTTCCCTCCGGCCGACGCCGAAGAGACGCTCGTCGCCAGCCTGGCGACGAAGGTCGGCCGCGTCCGTTACCACCGGGCCGCGGCGCAACGCACCCTCAAGGCGGTGGGCACCTACGCCTCTTTCGCCCGGCGAGGAGCCACCCGGCATCTGCCGCTGATCCCCCCAACGCTGTCGCGATTCGTGAAGAATTTCTCCCGGCTACCCGAAGGCGAGGCCCTGGCGGACCGGCTCGCCGCGACCTGGAGTCACGTGTGGCGCGACGAGCCCAAATCTCCTGCCGGCTAGATCTGCTAAACTGACCCTGCCCTTGATGGGCCAAGAGGGGCGAAAACCGCCCCGGGAGATCTTCCGTTATGCCTTCCCTTGGTGTTCCAGAGCTCATCATCATCTTCCTCATCATCATCGTCCTGTTCGGTGCCAGCCGGCTGCCGCAGATCGGCAAGGGCATCGGCGAGGGGATCCGCAACTTCAAGAAGGGGATGAAAGAGGGCGAGGAGCCCGACCAGATCCCGGAGAAGACCGGGACTCGAAACTCCTAGAACGGCGGCGGTCACCCACTGCCACAGGTGGTGACGCCGCCGCTCCCCTGCCGGCTGCTGGAAAAGGAAAGACCCGCGACGCCTGTCGCGGGTCTTGAGATCGTCCAAACCTCGTCTTGTTGATCCCAAAGATCAAGGGCAGTTGCCGAAGGCGCTGGTGTCCGTGACGGTGGTGAAGGTGTGATTCAGGGGATTGGGGTACATCTTGACCGTCCCGGTCTTCGTATCGGTCACGGTGATCGTCACCTGCACGTCCGTCGCGCCGCTGATGAAGACCCAAAACTTGCTGTTGAGGCTGCAGGCGTTGAGCACCTTGAGGGTCAGCTCCACGTTCGACGGATCGAAGAACCAGAAATAACCGCTGTCGGGAGTCAGCTCCACGCCCTGAGCCGAGCCGGTGGCGCCGGCGGCGGTTTTCCAGGTGGCAACCACCTGGAAGCGGTTGGCCGATAGGCAGAGGAAGGGACCGCCGCCCGCGCAGGCGGTGGACTTCTCGAAAGCGCCGAGGTCACAGCGTCCGGCGCCCAGGGTTGCCGGCCGCGTGACGCCGCGCTGATCGGTCGCCTCGCAGGCCCTCGGCGATCCAGCGGAGCCAGGGTTGCCGGCGTCGAGAGCGGGACTGCCGGGCTTCAAGGGTTGCGTCAGAGTGGGTCCGCCGGCTGCCTGGAGTAGGTCCAGCTTGGGATCGATCGGCGTCGCGGCCGTGCCCACCTGGTCGTTGCGGGCGGCGGAGGGGCCGTTGCAGCCGGTGTTGATGCCGACCAGGTTGTAGCTCGAGTCGACGGGACCCCAGCAGTCAGGGAACGAGGAGGTGGCCGTGTTGCCGGCGATGATGGAGTTGGAGATCGCCGGCGCCGTGCCGATGAAAGGGTTGTTCTCGACCAGCAGGCCGCCGCCTTGGAGTGCGGTGTTGCCCGCGACCGTGATGTTGTTGGCCGTGGCGTGGGCGGTGCCGAAGATATAGACGCCGCCGCCGAAGTTGGTGTTGGCGTGGTTGGCCGCGATCGTGACGTTGGTGAGAGATAGGTTGCCACCCGCGGCGAGGCCGCCACCGCCGCTCTGTGAGCTGTTGCCGGTGACCGTGCTGTCGATCACGGTCAGCGAGGAGGTGGCGCCATTGGAGTAGAGAGCGCCGCCGTAGCCGGGACCGTCCCCACCGGCGAGACTCGAGTTTCCGGTGAGCACGCTGCGCTCGATCGTCAGGCTGCCGTTGACAAGGATGGCGCCGCCGAGACCTGGGGCCTTGCCGTTGCGCAGCGTCACGTCGCGAATCTCGGCGGTGACGCCGGCCGGCACCTGGAAGATGCGGTCGAGGCCGCCGCCGTCGATGATGGTGGTGACGGCGCCGTCGCCAAGAAGAATGAGGTCGCCTTCGATATCCAGATCACCGGTGGCGCCGAGATCCTCGCCGGCGCCGGCGATCGACAGAGTGTAGGTGCCGCCGTGGAGCAGGATGACGTCGTCCCCGGGGTTCTGATTGGCGGCGAGGATCGCCTCGCGCAAGGAACAATTCTGCGGCGTGCAGGTGCCGGCGGAGTCCGTCGTCTTGGTGGGAATGAAAACCGCGGCCTGGGCGGTGGAAGCCACGGCCAGGGAGACGGCCGAGGCGGTAAGGAAGGTCAGAATCTTGCGCATGATCGGTTCTCTCCTGCGAGATCCCTCTCGCTGTGAAATGAATCGGAGGCTTGCTGCGCGGTAACCCGGGATCCCGCGTAAAGTTCGCATTCCGACGCCGAGCCTTCAAGCTGCTTTGTTCTCGTGCGTTTCTGTCTAGGTTTACGGCCGGTGCGGGGAAAGCGTCTAAGTGCGTGACCCTGGCCTGCTAGACTCCCGGCCGTGCCTTGGAAACCTCAGCGGAGCCCTGACGACATGACGCGACGAATCGCGAAGCCTGGTTTTGCCCTCTGCCTTCTCCTCTTCTTATCCTTGCCGCTGGCCTCTTGGGCGCAGCTCGCACCGCCGCCCCTGGAGCCGGCTTCGACCGGCGGCCTGGCCGAGGTCGACCGCGCTCTGGCCAAGCTGTCGACCAACAAGCGGCTGCTGGTGATCGGCGCCCATCCGGACGACGAGGACACGTCGCTGATCGCCCTCGTCTCCCGCGGGCTGGGGGGCGATGCGGCTTATCTCTCGCTCAGCCGCGGCGAAGGCGGGCAGAACGTCATCGGCTCGGAGCTGGGAGTGGGCCTCGGCCTGCTGCGCAGCCGCGAGTTGCTGGCCGCTCGCGCGGTCGACGGCGGCCGTCAATTCTTCACCCGCGCCTTCGATTTCGGTTACACCCGCTCGCTCGACGAAACGCTTCGCCTGTGGCCGAAGGACGTGCTGGTCGAGGACGCCGTGCGGGTGATTCGGCGTTTCAAGCCGCAGGTCGTGGTCTCCGTCTTTCCCGGCGTTCCCCATCCCAATCACGGCCAGCATCAAGCCGCTGGAGTCACCGCCTACGCCGCCTTCCCCCTGGCGGGCGACGCCGCGGCGCTGCCGCAGCTCGCGGCCGAGGGTCTTCCACCGTGGACGCCCCAGGTCCTCTATCGCTCGACTTACTTCGATCCCAACTCCAGCACCATGACCCTGTCGACCGGTGCCATCGATCCGCTGGCCGGCAAGTCGATGTTCCAGCTCGCCATGGCCAGCCGCAGTATGCACCGCTCCCAGGACATGGGGCAGATCCAGCGACTCGGCCCGCAGCAGACCCGGGTCGCCTGGGTGCAGGGAGGCCAAGGGAAAGAGGCGAAGGATCTGTTCGAAGGCATCGACACCCGCCTCTCCTCGCTCGCCGTCACCGTCGACGACGCCGGCCGCCGGAAGAGCGCCCAGGAGCGGCTGGACGCGGCGCAGGCTACGGCGGAGAAGGCGCGGGTCGCGCTGACCCCGGCGCGCCTCGATGCCGCGGTGCCGGCCTTCCTGGACATTCTGAAGTCCCTGCAGGCGGCGCAATCCGCGCTCAACCAGGACGCCGCGGGAGACCGTGCGGCCCGCGAGCTGATCGGCGAGAAGATCGCCGTCGCCGAGGCCGGCCTCGCCGCCGCCGCGAACCTGGCCTTGGATGCCACCACCGACCAGGAGGAGCTGATCGCGGGATCGACCTTCCCGGTTCAGGTTTCGCTCTGGAACGGCGGCGCTCACGCCCTGGCCGGCGCGACGGTGTCACTGGTGCCCGAGCCGAATTGGGGCAGTCAAACGTCCGCGGGGTTCTCCGGAGAATCCAAAGACCTGGCGACGGGCCTCCTCGCCACCTGGAGCCTCAAGCCCACCGTGCCGGCGGAGGCACCGCCCACGGTCCCCTACTTCCTGCGCAAGCCGATGATGGGAAGTCTCTATGATTGGTCCACGGCAGCTGCCGCCGAGCGCGGCCAGCCCTTCGGTCCGCCGCCGCTCACCGCGCGGCTCAGCTTCACCTTGGACGGCGTGCCCGTCACCCTGGAGCGCGAGGTGGTCCACCTGCACCGCGACCAGACCGTGGGCGAGGTGCGCCGGCCGTTGCGGGTGGTGCCGGAGGTGGAGGTCGAGGCCGC
>DATIOS010000091.1:0-2537 GCA_035472915.1 Thermoanaerobaculia bacterium | reverse complement strand
CTCCAGCTTGCGGAAGCGCGCTCCGACGTCCACCAAGACCCGCGACTCCGCCTCGGCGACGCCGTTCTTCGCTGCCTCCGCCACGCGCTCCTTCGCCGCCAGCTCGTGGCGCTTGCGCCCCCAGTCCCACGGCTCCCACTGCACCAGGAAGCCCAGCGAAAGAATGTGATCGGGCAACGGATCGATCGTATAGGGTGTCAGGTAGGTCAACGAGAGACTGACGTCCGGGATCGCCTCGCTCCTCTTCATCCGTCGGTCGAGGTCGGCCTGCCGCGCCTTGAGCCGGGCCTGGCGGACCTCCGGCCGCGCCTCCACCGCCTTCGCGCGCGCCGCCTCCAGGTCGACTTCCTCGGCCGTGGGAGCCGGCACCGCCTCGGCGCGGAACGGCGTCCGCACGTCGCGCCCCAGGATCTGGTTCAGTTGCTCCTTCTGGGAGGTCGCCGCGTTCGCCGTCGCCAGCCGGTCCGCCTCGGCCTGCGCCCGCCGCGCCTGGACGTCGAGCAGATCGGCGCGGAGAACCGTCTGCTCCGCGGCCTGCTGCGCCACCAGTCGCTCCAACTCGCGGTCGAGCGCCAGCGTCTCGTCGCTCACCGCCAGGGCGCTCTCGGCTTGGACGATGCCGTAATAGAGCTTGCGGACGTTCGCGGCCACCGCCTGCTCCTGGCCGCGGCGGCCCTCGCGCTCGATCTCCCGTCCGGCTTCGGAAGCCTGGATGCCCAGCGACACCCGAGTGAGCTGGGTCAACGGCTGGGCGACGCGCAGGTCGGCGAACAAGCTGGGCGTGCGCGCCTGGGTGATCCGGGTCTCCCCGGGCGGAAACGGCCCGACGCCGGGAAACGTTCCGAACGCGCCGCGTGGAAAGGTGAAGGAAACCGGCGTCAGCAGCTCGCCGGCCAGGAAGTCGACCGAGAAGACCGGCCAGCGCCGCGTGCGGGCCGCGGCGAGATCCTCTCCCGCCTTGTCGACTTGCAGAGCCGCGTTCTTGACCAGGCGGTTCTGGGCCACCGCCATCCGCACCGCTTCGTCGAGCGTGAGGACCGGCGTCTCGGCGCAAGCGCCGGGATGAGCTCCCAGGCCCAGCAGCACGACGGCCACCACCAGTCGCTTCATGCGTGATTACTCTACTGCAACTTTTTCTGCCGGCCTTTCGCAGCAGCGGTATTGCTTTTCCAGCGTCTTCCCGCGCGGTTTGACGCCTCCCGACGACGGGTGTTACGCTTCTGGACCGCTCTCAAGGCAGCCGCGGACCCCTTTGACCATGGACGAACGCCACCGCTCGGACTCCCGCAACATCCTCTCGCGAGGGGACTCCGATACCGACGACATCGATTTGTCGCCGCTTCATGACAGCGGCGCGACGGCGACTTTCGAGGGCAGCAGCCGGGGCAGCGGCGGCACCGGCCCGATGCACGTGGAGTCGGAGGCCGACGTCATCCTGATCGCGCATCCCGAGAGCCAGCGCCTGGGCTCCCGGTTCCGGCTCTCCCCGGGCACCACGCTGGAGATCGGCCGTTCGGCGGCGGTGGGCATCAGCCTGCCGGAGGTGATGTCCATCTCCCGCAAGCACGCCCGCCTGCGCTACATGGGGCCGGTGGTCACCGTCGAGGACCTGGGCAGCACCAATGGCACCTACGTCAACGGCCAGCCCATCCACAGCCGCACGGTGCTGAGGAGCGGCGACCGCTTCCAGACCGCGGCCGTCCATTTCAAGTTCCTGCACGAGGCCGATGTCGAGAGCGCCTACCACCTCGCCATTTACGAGTTGGTGGCCAAGGACGGTCTCACCGAGATCTTCAACAAGCGCAAGTTCGACGAGGAGATGCAGCGCGAGCTCGCCCGCGCCGAGCGTCACC
Organism: Thermoanaerobaculia bacterium; assembly: GCA_035472915.1. Taxonomy (GTDB): domain Bacteria; phylum Acidobacteriota; class Thermoanaerobaculia; order Multivoradales; family UBA5704; genus DATARR01. The sequence continues at coordinate 684 of DATIOS010000091.1, read as the reverse complement.
ACCGGCCGCTGTCGCTCATCATCTTCGACCTCGACGAGTTCAAGACGATCAACGACTCCTACGGCCACCTCTGCGGCGACTTCATCCTCAAGCAGGTGGCGGCCATCGCGCGGGATCTGGTGCGCCCCGAGCAGGTGCTGGCCCGCGTCGGCGGCGACGAGTTCGCCATCCTGGCGCCCGAGACCACCGCCGAAGGCGCCGAGATCATGGCCGGCAAGCTGCGCGACAAGGTCGCCGGCTTCGAGCATCATTACGGCGACATCAAGATCTCGGTGAGCTGCTCCTTCGGCGTCGCCGAGCTGCGCAAAGAGATGACCGCCCCCCACGACCTGTACCAGGCCGCCGACGACGCCCTGCTGCTCTCCAAGCGCAGCGGGCGCAACCGGGTAGCGGTACAGGCGGGGTAGGACCGCGGCATTTATTCCGGAGCCATGAACAGCGCCCCTTCGGGGCGGACCCTCACCCCCTGACCCCCTCTCCCGCCCCCTCCCAACCCCCCACACCGGGAGAGGGGGAACGCGGTGGAGGTCGTCTACTTGCTTGTCTCCCTCTTCTCCCGGTGTGGGGGGTGGGAGGGGGCGGGAGAAGAGGGCCGGGGTGATGAGGGTCTTGGGTGGCCGCCCCTCGGGTGACGAGGCCCTCCTACTTCAACAAGTACGTCCGGATCATCTCCAGCAGTACCGC
>DATIOS010000090.1:0-6667 GCA_035472915.1 Thermoanaerobaculia bacterium | reverse complement strand
TCGATCGCGGGACGGAGATCGGAAATCGCCTGCCGCAGCAGTTGCACGTCGAGCGGCCGGCGGACGAACGACAGCCCGACGAAATCCAGCCCGGCCTGGAAACCCGAGGCCGCCCCCCTGGAATACCTGCGCGCCTACAGCAATTACCTGAGCCCACGGCTCGGCTTCCTCTCCGCCGACACCTGGACCCTGATCGCGACCTATCTGCGCAACCTTTACCTCCACTGGCTGATCCTCCTGCCGCTGCTCGTCGCCGCCCTGCTCCTCCCCCGGCTGTTGCTCTCGATCCTCGGTCTAAACCCGAAGGGGACATGGCTCAACATGTCGGTCCTGGCCGTCAGTTGCGCGCTCATGACCCTCAGCATCGCCTTCATCAGTCTGTGCCGGCCGAGCGGCCTGAAGAGGCGGCGCCTCCCTCCCGGCGTGCGCAACTGGCGAGAGAACTCGCAGCGGGAGTACCTGCTCTGGGGCCTGGGGCCGTTCCTCACCGGCGCCCTGCTCGTCATCGTCTGGTGGGCCTGGAGGCAGAAGGCCGAGCCGGGTTGGACGCCCGGGCCGAGCTGGTTCTACCTGCCGCCGGCGCTCGTCATCCTGCTCGGCTGGTCGATCCATGCCGTTCCCGTGATGTTGTGGTCCCGCGAACGGCGGCGGGGCAAGCTTTTCGAGCTGTGGGGCGTTGCCGCCTCGAGCCTGCTCATCGGCGTCATGCTGCGTGGAGTGACCCTCCGGCTCTTCCCCAATCCGGGCGCCGACCGCTGGCTGGCCTACGCCTGCTTTGCCCTGCCGCTCCTCCTGCTCGGCTTCATCCTGAGCGAAACCCTTTTGAACGGCGTGATCAGCCGCTGGACGGGGGACGAGGACCATGAGTGGTGGGCCCGCCACACCGCCTGGGTGTTGATCGCCGTCGCCGTCTGGAGCGGCGTGTCGGTGATCGAGGTTTACGGTCCCCTCGTGCTCCTGCGCTGGCGGGAGGTTCTGGCGCCGCTCGGCGGCCTCGCGGGCATTGCTACGGCGCTTCTCGCCGGCAGCTCGCACTCCGCGGCCAGGCCCCGGTCCGCGGCGCTCGACCTGCGGGCGCTGGCAACCCGGGTGTGTCTGGCGCTCGCCGCGCCGGCCTTCGTGGTCTTCCTCCTCGCTGCGATCTCGCTCGGGGTGAGCCGAATCCTCTCGTTCCTCGCGCAAGCCGCCGGGCCCCTGGGAGCGGATGGCGCGGCGTGTTTCGCCGATGCGGCCGCTACGGCCACGGCGGTTCCCCTGCTCTCCAGCCCGCCGAACGGCAGTCCGGCGATCCGCTACTGGAACGGCCACCTGTGCGTCCTCCGGGAGGCGCCGGCCTGGGTCATCCTGGCGTTTCTGGTCCTCACCGCGGCAGTGGGCACGGCGATGGCGTTTTTCCTCAACATCAACAAGTTCTCGCTCCACGCGATGTACCGGAACCGGCTGATCCGCACCTTCCTCGGCGCTTCGCGCATCCGGCGCCGGCCGCATCCTTTCACCGGCTTCGACCCCGACGACAACTTCGAGATCCACCGCCTGACCGTCCCCCTCTTCTTCCACCGCCGGAGCGTGCGGGATGCCGCGACGCTCTGCCGCCGGCTGGCGACCGGTGTCGACGAGGCGGCGGCGGCCCTGGCCCACCGCCTGTCGCCGGCCCTGCGCCGGCGGCTCGCCGCGTGGAGCGGGGAGGTCGACGTTTCGCCCCCGTGCGATCTCCTGGAGAGCCTGCTGGCCGAGCTCAACCGTCTCCTGCGCGAGCGCTTCGACGACGAGCTGCTGTCGGCGCTCGGCGCGAGCCCCGGAGAGCGGCGCGCGATCCAGGAAGAGGAGGAGCGGTCCGGCATCCGGGCGCTGACGCTCCACCGCGAGCTCGTCGCCCGGGCCTTGGAGCGGGAGATCGACGGCGCTCCGCCGCGCCCGCTCTCGGTCGTCAACGTCGCCCTGAACCTGGTGGGGGGCAACAAGCTCGCCTGGCAGCAGCGCAAGGCCGCCCCCTTCACCTTCACCCCCCTGGCCTGCGGCAGTCTGGAGATCGGCTACCGCCGCGCCGCGGACTACGCCCGGGGCGAGGGCGACGAGGCCATCTCCCTGGGGACGGCGCTCGCTATCTCCGGCGCCGCCGCGAGCCCCAACATGGGCTACCACTCCTCACCCGCCATCACCTTCCTCATGACCTTCTGGAATGCCCGCCTCGGCTGGTGGCTGGGCAACCCGGGAATCGCCGGCCAGAAGACCTACCGGCACTCCCACCCCGCCTTCGCCGTCGGGCCGCTCCTCGACGAGGCGCTGGGGCTGACCGACGACGCCAACCGCTATGTCTACCTCTCCGACGGCGGACACTTCGAGAACCTGGGCCTCTACGAGATGGTCCTGCGCCGCTGTCGGGTGATCGTCGCCGTCGACGCCGGGTGCGACCCGGAGGGCCACTGCGAGGACCTGGGCAACGCCATCCGCAAGATCCGCATCGACTTGGGGATTCCCATCGACCTTTGCGAGATCCCCGCCTGCGCCGACCCGGACAAGCCGGGGCAGGAGCCGTCGAAGGGGTCCTACTGCGCCCTTGGCACGATCCGCTACTCGTGCGTCGACGACGGGGGCTCCGACGGGACGCTCCTCTACATCAAGCCCGTCGTCCACGGCGGCGAGCCGCGCGACATCCTCCAGTACTGGAAGCTCAAGCCGGAGTTCCCGCACGAGTCGACAGGCGACCAGTGGTTCAGCGAATCGCAATTCGAGAGCTACCGCATGCTCGGCTCCCACGCCGTCCATCAGATCTGCGGCAGCCAGGCTCCCCTCGGCGGGCTCGGCGATCTGATCGCGCGGGCCCGGGTCCACCTCGCCGCACCCGGCGCCGGCGAGGGCAGCGAGCCGCACACCGTCGGCTGAGGAGAGCGCCAGCGAATCGCCTGGCACCTTTCCCAACCTTTTCCCCTGGTCCACGACACACGAGAACCTCTCCGTGACACACAAAGAGCGTTCACGACACGCCACAGAGCCGTCCAAGCTCGCCGCCGACCGCTCAAGACACACCACGAGACGTCGGCGAGTCAAGCCGGACCTCTCGTGAAACACCACGAACCCGTCTTGCGTCGCTCAATTCTGGTCCGTGGTGTTTCACCGGCAGTTGGGCGTGATGCATACCGAGTTGGTGGTGATGCACCGGCGGGGATGAACGATGCAAATCGGGTTTTGAGTGACGCACCGCAAGTCCGCGGTGATGCACGGCGGGCTCGCGGTGAATCTTGGGGGCTTGGTCGTGTATCAAACCGCGGCGCCAGTGATGCAAAACTCTCCCGCGGCGTTACACCAAGGGACCGGCGTCGATCCTGCCGAGGGGGCGGTGTTGCACGGCGGGATGGCGGACTCCGCGTAGCGCCTCGCGGAAGCGCCGCGCCGGATCGTGGTGATGCCTGACGGTTCGGGGGAGGCCCGCGAAGGGATCGCGGTGGTGCAGGACCAGTCCGCGGAGATGCCGGACGGGATCGTAGCGCTGCCAAGGAAGGGCCCGGCGGACACTGCCTCTTATCCGGGAGGCACCGGTGCGGGAGGCTCGATATCGCCAACCATGGACTCGACCGAGATGCCCGCTCCGGGCAGGCACGTCCACTCCGGGTCCCCCGGACCGACCTGCATCATGTAGGCCCAGTGAACGGTCAGCACGGCGCCGGGACCGGAGGACATCTGCATCTCGAAGCTCGGCTTCTCCATATGGACCGTCACCCGTCCCGTCCCGACCGTGGTCGCCACGGCCGACCGGATGAAGGCGATATACACCAGGCCTTCCGGCGTAATGCTCGCCAAAAACGTCATGTCGGTCTTGCCGGCCGGATCCGGTGTCTCACCGGCTTTCGTCAGCAGAACCGAAGCCACTCCCCAGAAGTAGCCGTCCCGGTAGCCGGTGATGGACCACACCGTCTGGTCGATCACCCATCCGAAGGAGGTGGTCCCTTTACCCTGAATGGCCGGCATGGAATCGGCCGCGCAGTACCAATACGTTCCTTCCAGCCACTTCCAATCGCTCCGCTTCTCTGCCGTCAAGGTCACCCCCTTTCCTCCGGTCATGATTCCGGACAATCGGTCACCGATTCGAGACCCGCACGAAGCTCACGGCTGGACGCCTCAGCCATCCGGTAATTCTCATGACTTGCGGAAACCCGGTTCGACCACCCATCGCAAACCGGGTCAGACTCGCGGCGCTGAAACCTCCGATTTCGCTCGCGACCTGCTTCCAGGTCATACCCCTTGCGATCCGTTGAGCGTCCAGTGCCGTATAAAGCTCTCTAGTATCGAACCGAAGGATCTGATGAGGGCCGACATCTGGCAACGCCAGGGTTTCCGCTGCGGCTTCCGGATAGCCGGGAACGAAGCTCTCGGGAGCTCGCTTGAGCCAGCGGAGCATCTGCAAGACGCCATCGCCCTCGATCGCCTCTCGATTCCGCATCCCGGTCACAGTAGACACGCTGATTGGCTGTGCGGGCACGTTCTCGAATAGCGCATTGATATCGCGCACCACCTGCTGCCAACTCATCCCTCGGGCTTGGCGCTGTCCATCGAGCGCGGCGAAAAGCGCCCCGATATCGAAGTCAGTGGATCGTTCAGAAATCAAATCGACCACTATCTCTCCAGCTGCTCAGCTGCGTCGCACCCAGCGAAAGCCGTCCCATACAGCAGCGAAAGTTGCAAGGGGTGAGCCACGCTAAATACGTTCAGCGTAAGACCTGTGGCGCCGTTGACCTGCGGACCGTGTCGTGAACAGACTGGGATCGGCTTTACCCCCCCTGTCCAGCGTTTTCGAGCTCGCAGGCTTCCAGCTTTGGAATCACCCTGAGGTCCGGCGGCGTTTAGTAGACCTCGTCGTGAGTTCCCATGGAGTCCAGCAGGATGGCTTCGACTTCCTCGTGTTGAACAAAGCTGAAGAGGATGCGCAGGTCGTAGGCGGCGCTACATGACCAAGTGCCTTCGAGCTTGCCCTTTAGTTTATGCGTCCGTAGTTGTGGGTGGAATGCATCTTCAGCCAACAGCTCCAACACCGCTTGGATTGGTCCCGCCAAGGAAGGATCGCGCTTGACGATGCGCTTTGCTGCCCGCAAGAAGGCCGAGGAGGGCAGCAGCAGACGTTTCACGACAGAATGGCTTTGAGGATACCTGCCGGGGACTCGGGTTGGCATTTCCCGGAATCGAACTCTCGCCGGGCTTGTTTGATGTCCCGCGCGAGCTCATCCCGACGACGTTCGGTGATCCGATGGCGGAGCACCTCGATCAACGTGGTCTGCTCATCTACGGACAACTGATCTGCGGCTTCTAGGATTTCGCTGAAGCTCATGGTGTCTCCTACTACATATGTAGTATAGCCCAGCTTCCTACTCACCATTGGGTTCACCAAGCGGAGATTGGCACCTCCTCGCCCCTCACCCGTGCCACAATCAACCCGCCAGGGCCGACCTCTCCATCACAGCCGTGCAGGCCTGCGGCGGGTGTCGTGAAAGGGCTGGGAGAGGCTCTACCCCTCCGCCCAACGTTTCGGGCGCTCAGGGTCAGGAGCTTGACACTCTACACATGTAGAAGTACCTTGCTGGGTGTATGTGGAGGCTTCTAAATGGCACGGATGAACGTAGTTTTTGAAGACACCCTCCTCGACGAAATGCGGCATCTCGTACCGTCTCGGCAGCGTAGCGGTTTTATCGAAGAGGCTGTCCGAGCGCGGCTGGAACAACTGAAGCAGGTCCAGGCTGCAAAGGCTGCGGCGGGCGCCTGGAGCGACGAGGGCCGAGAGGATCCGTCGAGGGAGATCGAGAAGAGCCGGTATGCATGGGAGAACCGGCAGCACCGGACTGAGTCGAAACCGTCCGATGGCTGACTTTCTTCTGGACTCCGACGTGGTGATCTGGCACCTTCGGGGACGCGGTGCGGTTGTCGAGCTCGTTGTTGCGCTGGCGAGGAGAGGCCGCATCGGGTTGTCGGCGATCACGCGGGCCGAAGTTCTTCTCGGGATGCGCGAGCCCGAGCGGGAGCTCACCCTACGATTCCTCGACAGTTGCGAAACGCTTCCCGTCGTGGCAGCGACAGCAGACCGTGCCGGCGAGATTTCTCGTGGCTTCAGAAGCCAGGGGATTACCCTTTCACTTCCCGATGCTCTGATCGGCGCCACGGCTCTGCTCGCTTCGATTCCCCTCTATACCTGCAATCCTCGACACTACCCAATGCCGGACCTGGATCTGCGGGCGGTACCTACGGGCTCTTGAGGGACAGCTGGAGGGCAGGAGGGACTGGCCGCCCCGCCAACCCCGCCATGGACGACCCACAGGGGCGCGGCTCGCCCCTGCGGGCAATCTCTTGTTTGCATTGCCGAATCTCTTCGGCTAGGATCGGCGCAGTTTCTTGAATTCCTCCTCAGCTCTCCCGCTGGGGGAAGAAGTCGTCACACGAGATCGCCCGCTGGCCTGTGCGGATCAGGATTGCCGTTCCTCCGCGACTGGCGCCTGAGTCGCTCCAGACCTACCTGAGCCGATAAGAAGTCGTCCATCAGAACGGAGGAGGGTTCAGTATGGAAATCCACGCTTCCGCATTTCGGCAATCGAGAAGATCGCGGTGCACTTGGGGGGCCGGTGCCGTCCTTGTGGCCATCATGCTGTTCGGCGGTGCCGGTCTCGCATCGGCCGCCATCGACAAG
>DATIOS010000089.1:0-4268 GCA_035472915.1 Thermoanaerobaculia bacterium | reverse complement strand
CTCTCGGAGGATTCCCTGAGTATGTCCTTCAGGAGGATTACCCCGAGGTTCGGCGACGGCTGCGCAGCGACATTGCTGAACGGGCGATCCTGCGAGATCTTTCCGGCCATGGCGTCGATGTGGAGCAGGTCAAGGATCTTTTCGCCTACCTTCTTCAGGATTCCGGTGCCGAATTCAACGCAGAGGCCAAGGCGCGAGATCTGAACGCGGACGCCAGTTCCGTACGCGACTGGGCCCGCCTTTTGGTCGACACTCTCTTGGTCTCGTCTCTGGACTCCTTCAACCGAAATGCAGCCGCAGGTCTCCGGTCGAAGGCGAAGATCTACGCTGCCGATCCCGGACTGGTCATGGCCTTCGCGCCTCTGCCGGCCCAGAACCCGAGTGTGAGGGCCAGGACCTTCGAGGCGGCCGTATTTAGAAACCTTCGCGAGACCGCCCGGGAGCTGGAAGGGCGAGTGAATTATTTCCGGCACGCTGAGGGTCTCGAAGTCGACTTCGTCTTCGAAGATCAGCGCGGACTTGTCGCCATCGAGGTGACCAGCGAGGCGCAGCTCCGGGAGGACAAGGTGGAGCGTCTTCGACAGGCGGCCAAGAAGCTGGGGACAGACCGACGGCTCCTTGTTCATGGCGGAGTAGTTGAGGAGACAGCCGAAGGTGTGGGGGCAGTACTGATTCAAAGGTTCCTGCTGGACTCCAGCTTTCTTGGAGAGCTGCCTCCTAAGCGAGCCCGTAGGGCAACTCTTGCGTAGCCTCGGGTGCAACCGGGTGCAATCCGGGGAGGAAAGACCGAGGTCCAAGCCGGCCGACCGCCAGTTTGAGACGGCTCTCCAGAGATTCGAGCCGACCCGCCGGTGCCGGCGAACGGTTCGCCGCCACCGGCGGGAGACTTGCCGCCAGCGGCGAACGGGCCGCCGCTCGGGGTAATTGGCTCGCCGCCGAGGATAATCGGCCCGCCGCTCGGGATAGTTGACTCGCCGCTACCGGCGGGAGGCTCGCCGGTGAGGATAATTGGCTCGCCGCCACCGGCGAACGGTTCGCCGCTCGGGGTAATTGGCTCGCCGCTGAGGATAATCGCCTCGCCGCTGGCGGCGAACGACCCGCCGCTACCGGCCAGAGGCCTGGAACGCGGCCGTGATCTCCTCCATCCGCTTGCGGTTGACCCCGAAGTCACTGCGGCCCAGGCGCGAGGCGGAGCGGAAGTGGATTTTCTTGGCGGCATCGTCGAAGACGAATTCGACGTCGTCCACGAAATGGAAGAACGCCGAGCGGCACTCCGCCTTGAGGTACTCCGGCTCCTCGCGGACGATGCGGGTCCTGGGATAGTTCCGCAAGACTTCGATCAGCTTCGCGCGGCTTTCAGCCAGCGAGCCGGAGTAGGGAATCGGATCCATCTGCTGCCGGCCGGAGGCCGCCTGGGTGGATACGCAGTTGGGAGTGCGTGGGCAGGGAGCGAGGCGGCTGGTGGGTGAAGCTGCTTTGGCCATGGGCGTATTGTAGCGGAGGGACCTGCTCTATGATCTGGCCTCCCAACAGCACGGCCGGGACAGAAGCGCCGGCCTGACGAGATGAGACGAGAAGGGAAGGACCAAGATGTTGATGTTGGATGCCGAGGCCCGGCGTGCTCTCTGGAACCGCCTGGTCGAAGCCATTGAAAACTATCTGACCGGGATCGGCGATGCCCGGGTGTCGCCAGGCCTGGACGGCGCTGCCATTCGGGAGGCGCTGGCGCCTTTCGACTTCGAACGTCCGGTCTCGCCGGGCGACGCCCTGGACTTCGCCGTCGACGGCCTGTGGCGCTGGCAGGTGCACACTCCCCACCCGCGCTACTTCGGGCTGTTCAATCCCGCCACCACGCCGATGAGCATCGCCGCCGATGCCCTGGCGGCGACGTTCAACCCGCAGCTTGCGGCCTGGAGCCACAGCCCGCTGGCGACCGAGGTCGAGCAGCATCTGGTAAGGGCTTTCGCGGAGCGTTTCGGCTTCGATCCGGCCCGTAGCGAGGGCACCTTCACCTCGGGCGGCGCCGAAGCCAACCATACAGCGCTGGTGACCTCCCTCAACCGCGCCTTCCCCGAGATCGGGCGCCGCGGTCTGGTGGCGCTGCGCAGCCAGCCCATCCTTTACGTCTCGCCGGAAGCCCACCACTCCTTCCTCAAAGCGGCGCGCCTTTCCGGGCTCGGCACCGAAGCCGTGCGGGAGGTGCGGGTGGATTCCAGCCTGCGGATGATGCCCGAGGACCTGCGCAGCCGCATCCGCGAAGACCGGGAGGCGGGCCTCTCCCCCTTCCTGGTGGTGGCGACCCTGGGCTCGACCAGCGCGGGAGTCCTCGATCCCATCGCCGAGCTGGCCCAGGTCGCCGACGAGGAAGGAGTGTGGCTGCACGCCGACGCGGCCTGGGGCGGGGCGGCGGTTCTGGCGCCCGAGCTCAAGCCCCTGGTCGATGGGATCTCTCGCGCCAGCTCCATCACCTTCGACGCTCACAAGTGGCTTTCGGTGCCGATGGGCGCCGGACTCTTCCTGACCCGCCATGCTGGCATTCTGGAGCGCACCTTCAAGGTGTCGGCGCGCTACATGCCGCGCGAGGCGGCGAGCATCGGGGTGGCCGATCCTTACGCCCATTCCATGCAGTGGTCGCGGCGCTTCATCGGCCTCAAGGTCTTTCTCTCGCTGGCCGTGGCCGGTTGGGAAGGCTACGCCGAAGCGATCCACCACCAGACGGCGATGGGCGATCTGCTGCGCCAACGGCTGAGCGAGGCGGGTTGGGTGGTGGTCAACGATACGCCCTTGCCGGTGGTCTGCTTCGTCGACGGCGAACGAGGAGGGCGGACGGCGGCTTTCCTCGAAGGCGTGGCCGCGGACGTCGTCGGGTCCGGCGAGGCCTGGATCAGCACCGTGGTTCTGGGCGAGGTCGGGACCGCCCTGCGGGCCTGCATTACCAACTTCCGAACCGAACCGGCAGACGTGGAGGCCCTGGTCGCCTCGCTCGGCCGGGCGCGGGACCGGTTTGGACCCCGCCCCTGAAACTGATAAGATTCTGGTGTTACTGGGATTGGCCCCCGGGTCGACTGTCACGCATTCCGATTTCTCGGCACTAAAGAAGCAGGGCCATTCCGTGCGGCTCGGGTGCGGAGCTTTCCTCGCCAGCCGATCGACATCAGAAAAAGGGAACGAGAAGGAGACGACCCATGAGTTGGGAAGACAAAGAAGACACCACGATTTACAAAGTGGTGATGAATCACGAAGAGCAGTACTCGATCTGGCCGGCTCATCGCGAGAACCCCCTCGGTTGGACCGATGTCGGCAAGAGCGGTCCTAAAGACGAGTGCCTGGCCTATATCAAGGAAGTGTGGACGGACATGCGTCCCCTCTCCCTGCGCAAGAAGATGGAAGAGATGGAGCGCGCCCGGCAGGCGGGCCAAGAGACCAACTAGACCGGCCGCGCTCTCCCGTGAGGGTGAGCGCCCGGCATCCCTTCCCTTGACCTGACCGGAGTCGATCCTAATCGTGAAACCCAGCAGTCAGCCCTCCGAGCGGTGGCTCGCCTACCGCGAGGTCAATCCGCGCGCGCGATTGCGCATGTTCTGCTTTCCCTATGCCGGGGGCGGTGCTTCGGTCTATCGAGGCTGGGCGGCGCTGCTGCCGGCGGACATCGAGGTCTGCCCCGTCCAACTCCCGGGACGCGAGAGCCGTTTGCGCGATCAGCCATTCAGCAGCCCCGAGCCCATGATCGACGCCCTTGCGGAGGCCCTGCAACCTTACATGGACATGCCGTTCGTCTTCTTCGGACATAGCATGGGCGGGATGATCGGCTTCGAGCTGGCGCGCGAGCTGCGCCGGCGGGGGCGCAAGCAGCCTCTCTTTCTCTTCGCTTCCGGCCGCCGGGCTCCTCACCTGCCGCCGCGCGAAGAGGATATCCACGACCTTCCCGAGCCGGAGTTCATCGCCAAGCTTCGCGAGCTCAATGGCACGCCGGAAGAAGTGCTCCAGCATGCCGAGCTGATGAAGCTGTTGCTGCCCATCCTGCGCGCCGACTTCTCCGTCAACGAGACCTACGTCTACAAGGAGGAGGCGCCGCTCGACTTCCCGATTTCGGCCTTCGGCGGCTTAGGCGACGAAGAGGTCACCCGCGAGGACTTGGAGGCCTGGCGCCAACACACCCGAGGCCGGTTCCGGATGCGCATGCTGCCCGGCGACCACTTCTTCATCCATGGCACCCGGGAGCTGATCCTCGAGGCGGTGGCGCGAGACCTTGCGGAGGTCACCGCCTC
>DATIOS010000088.1:0-5688 GCA_035472915.1 Thermoanaerobaculia bacterium | reverse complement strand
GACGACACGGGCGGCATGAGCTGGCTCGACGAGGCGGACAAGCGCCCGCCCGGCAAGGAGGGGCGTTCCGAGCGCCTGTTCGACGACGAGGAAGACTTTTTCGATCTGGCCGGCGAGCTCGAGCAGGAGCTTTCCCAGGAGGATGGTTTCCAGCCGGGCGACGGCCTGGTCACGCCGCAGGCCGAGCAGTCGTTGGAGGAGATCGTCGAGGGATTCAAGAAGGGAGTCGCCGAGCACCTCTCGCCCACCGACTACGACACCCACTTCAACCTCGGCATCGCCTACCGGGAGATGGGCCTTCTCGACGAGGCCATCGGCGAGTTCCAGATCGCCGCCAAGGAGCCCAGCCACCTGGTGCTGTGCTGCTCCATGCTGGGCCTCTGCTTCCTCGACAAAGGGCTGCCCGAGCTCGCCATCCGCTGGTATCGCCGCGGCCTCGAGACCTCGGGCGTCAGCGAAGAGGATACCCTCGGCCTTCTCTATGACCTCGGCTGTGCGCACATCGCCGTCGGCGACAAGGAAGCTGCGTACAAGACCTTCGTCGATCTCTACGGCATCGACACGAACTACCGCGACGTGGTTGCGCGCCTCGAAGAGCTGGGACCGCGGTGAGGCCTGGAGTGCCTGACCTCGCTTGACTTGTGAAATCTGGATTCCTAAGATTCGGATGGACGAATCAAGAGGAGGACGACCTTATGCATCCCAAAGCCAGTAAGATCCGCTTCCTGCTGCTGTTGGTCGCGATGACCCTCGTCGTGCTCGCTTCCCACCCCAGAGAATCGCTGGCGCTCCCCTGCTGCTCAGGGTGCGATGCCTGCCTCGACTGCTGTGACTTGGGGTTGGCCTGCTGTCACCCCACCACCTGTCACAACATCTGCGCTCACTGCAATCCGGATTGCTGAGGCGAGTTGCAGAGCTGGGCTTCCACTTCCTCCAGGCGGCGGGCAAGGAAGCGTTGCTCGGCGGGGTTGCCGGCGAGCTCGAGGGCTTGGCGGTAGGCTCTGGCAGCTTCGGCAGTGCAACCGAGACGGCGCAGTAGCTCGGCGCGGGCAGCCGGCAGCAGGTGATAGCCAGGGAGCGCGTTGCTCGACTCCAGCTCGTCGAGGATCCGCAGGCCTGCTTCCTCGCCGTAGGCTTGGGCCACGGCGACTGCCCGGTTGAGCTCGACGACCGGCGACGGCTGAATTCCGAGCAGCAACCGGTAGAGCTCGGCCACCTGTCGCCAGTCGGTTTCGGCCGCCGTCGCCGCGCGGGCGTGGAGGGCGGCGATCGCGGCCTGCAGGGCGTACGGCCGCGCGCCTCCGCTGCGCAGACACTCCTCGACCAGGGCTAGACCCTCGGCGATCTCGTCCTGATCCCAGAGCGAGCGATCCTGGTCCTCGAGCAGCACGAGCTCGCCATCGCGATCGAGGCGAGCGGTACGGCGTGCGTGATGGAGAAGCATCAGGGCGAGAAGCGCCCGCGGCTCGGTCTCTGCCGGCAACAGCTCGACCAGCAGGCGCCCGAGGCGGATCGCCTCGTCGCACAGCTCGCCCCGCAACAAGGCCGGCCCGGCGGTTGCCGCGTAACCCTCGTTGAATACCAGATAGAGCGTACAGAGGACGGCGTCGAGCCGCTCGGCGAGGAGCTCGGGCGGCGGCACGCGATAAGGAATTCCCGCAGCGCGGATCTTCTGCTTGGCTCGCACCAGCCGCTGGGCGAGCGTGGGCACCGGCACGAGGAAGGCGCGCGCGATCTCCTCGGTCGCGAGGCCGCAGAGGGTGCGCAAGGTGAGCGCCACTTGCGCCTCGACGGCGAGGGCCGGATGGCAGCAGGTGAAGATCAGCCGCAGCCGGTCATCCCCCAACTCGCCGTCGTAACCCCCCTCCAGACGAGAGAGATCCTGCTCCTCGAATTGCGGCGTCGTCCAAGCCAGCACGCGCTGCTTCTCCCCGAATCGCGTCCGGCGACGCAGGCGGTCGAGTCCCTTGTGCCGCGCAGTGCTCACCAACCAGGCGCGGGGATTGGCCGGCACGCCGGACGCCGGCCAGCCGGTCAGAGCCTCCGCGAAAGCTTCCTGAAGTGTGTCCTCGGCGAGGTCGAAGTCACCGTCGAGAAGGCGGATGAGGGTCGCCAGGGCGCGCTGCCGCTCGGTCCGGAAGACCCTCTCGACCTCTAGGCTCGCCTGCTCCGCAACGGTGCGGGTCGATTCTGCTGAGTAGGTCGTCATGGAATGGCGCGACGTGAAAACATCCCCTCCCGGTCCTTGTGTCGGGATTGCGGGAGGGGAGCTTCAGGATACCGCAGGGTGAGCGGCCGCTACATCTTTTGGATCGGCCGCACTTCGATCGAGCCCATCCGCGCGCCTGGGATGCGGGCGGCGATGCCGATCGCCTCATCGAGGTTCGCCGCATCGACGAGGTAGTAGCCGCCGAGCTGCTCGCGGGTCTCGGCGAAGGGGCCGTCCGTCGTCACCGTCTTGCCGTCGCGCACCCGCACCGTGCTGGCTGTCGACACCGACTGAAGCGGGTTGCCGCCCTTGTAGTGGCCGCTCTGGCGGATGCCTTCGGTGAATGCGTAGTACTCCTTGTACGTCGCCCCCCGCTCTCCTTCGGACAGGGCGGCCCAGTCGCTCTCGGCGTTGTAGATCAGCAGTAGGTATTCCATGTGTCGTCTCCTTTCAAGGTGGGTCCGTCCTCTAGTCGAACGGGCCAGCCCGAAATCGACAGCCGCAAGAAAAGAATTTCTGAGCGGGATTAACCTCCGGTTGCGTCCCCCCGCCCGACCTTATACCGTACGGCCCCATGAGCGACGGGCACCACCAGCACTCGCATCCTCGCGATCCTCAAGCCATCGACCTCAAGGCACGGCGCCGCGTGGAGGTTCGCCGGGTCGATGAGTGCAGCACGCTCGACGAGGTGTTCCTGCACTGTCTCCCGGCCTTCGGTGGCGCCTATCTGCGGCGGCTCTACACGGTTCTCGATGCCGCCATCGGCGCGGGCTGCCCGATGACGCTGGCCATCGCCGGGCCGGTGACGGTCTCCGGCCAGCACCAGGCCTGGCTGATTCCCCTTTTGGAAACAGGTTGGATCGCCTATCTCAGCACCACGGACGCCGTCTGCTATCACGACGGCCACCGCAGCCTCGACGAGCATCGCGAGGGTCCCATCTTCGAGGTTCCCATCTTTGGTGACGATGGCGCGCTGCGCGACGAGCACACCATTCGCGTCACGGATATGGCGTTCGACGAAGACGTGCTCTTCCAGCAGGATCGCTTCATGACGGCCTGCCTACTGCGCCCCGAGTTCCAGAAGACCATGGCGGGCACCGAGCTGCGCTACCTGTTGGGGAGAATCTACGCCGCGCAGGAAATCCACAACGGTGTGGTGCCGGGACTGCTGGCGACCTGCCAGCGGCTGGCCATTCCCATCCTGGTGGGGGCGCCGGGCGACGGCAGCCTCTTCCTCAACTCGATGAAGCTGTGGGCGATGAAGCAGGCCGGCCTGCTCGACAACTACGAATTTGCCCTGGACCTTCACGCCGAAGTCTTCGAGTCCTGCGCTTACCACTACTGGGGGCTGTTCGAGAGTCCGGCGCGCTCCCTTGCGACGCTCATCCTGGGCGGCGGTGTGCCGAAGAACTACAATCTTCAACCGGAGCCTGCCTTGGGGCAGATCCTGGGGCTGGAAAACGTCAGCGGCTACGCCTTCGACGTCCAGATCGTCACCGCTCCCATCACAGAAGGCTCGCTCTCCTCCTGTCCTCCGTCCGAGGCCGTGACCTGGGGCAAGGTGGATCGCGAAACCTATCAGCAGACCACCGAGAGCGTGCAGGCCGACTACTCCATGCTGTTGCCCTTCCTGGTCAAGGCGCTCCTCGACAACCGCGAACGCTACGCAAAGCGGGCGGCGGAGATCGGGGAGGAGGCGCTGTTCGCCGAGGAGCCCAAAGCTCTGGGTTACCTACGCCCCCGCGAGGGTTACCGGCTTTACGACTCCCGTGAGCGTCTGGTAGCGGAGCTGGCACGGCAGGTGAAAGAGAACGGCGAGTGGCTGCGAAAAACCTTGCGTTACCCGTTGGCCCTCGACGCCCGTTGAGAATTGAAAGAGAGAGTGTGAAGTCATGAGCAAGACCACCATCACGCTGATTCCCGGCGACGGCATCGGTCCGGAAGTCAGCGCCGCCGCCGTGCGGGTTTTGGACGCCGCCGGCGCCGGGCTGGAATGGGAACGTCACATCGCCGGCAAAGAGGCCGTGGAGAAATACGGCAACCCGTTACCGCCCGAGGTCCTGGAGTCCGTCAAGCGCAATCGCGTGGCGTTGAAGGGTCCCGTCACCACCGAAGTGGGAGGCGGCTTCAAATCGATCAACGTGCAGCTTCGCCAGGAGCTCGAGCTCTACGCCAACCTGCGCCCGTCGCGCTCGCTGCCCAGCATCCCGAGCCGCTTCGAAGGGGTCGACATCATCGTCGTGCGCGAGAACACGGAGGACCTCTATAGCGGCCTCGAGCACATCGTGGTCCCGGGGGTTGTGGAGAGCATCAAGGTCATCACCGAGAAGGCGTCGCTGCGCATCGCCCGCTTCGCCTACGACTACGCCCGCCGCCACGGCCGCAAGCGAGTGACCGCCGTCCACAAGGCCAACATCATGAAGCTCTCGGACGGACTGTTCCTCGACTGCGTTCGCCGGGTGGCTCAGGAGTATCCGGAGATCCAGTCCGACGACAAAATCGTGGACAACATGTGCATGCAGCTCGTCATGCGGCCCGAGGAGTGGGACGTGCTGCTGCTCGAAAATCTCTATGGCGACATCGTCTCCGACCTCTGCGCCGGTCTCGTCGGCGGTCTCGGCGTAGTGCCGGGAGCCAACATCGGAATCGAGGCGGCGGTCTTCGAAGCCGTCCATGGCAGCGCACCCGACATCGCGGGCAATGATCTGGCGAACCCGCTGGCGCTCATCCGATCCGGAATCCTGATGCTCTATCACCTCGGCAAGGACGAGGAGGCCGAGCGCGTGCGACGGGCCCTTCGCAACGTCATCGTCGAGCAGAAGATCCGCACCCGCGACCTTGGAGGAGAGGCCGGCACGACGCAGTTCACCGACGCGATCGTGCGGGCGCTGGAGGCGGGGGTTTAGGGGATACAATCCCCTTATGACCGCCACGCTCCGCATCCCCGAAATCTTCACCTCCGCCTGCCCTCTCGATTGCCCCGACGCCTGCAGCCTGGAGGTGCGGGTGGAGGAGGGACGGGTGGTGAAGGTTGACGGTTCCCATCTGAATCCCATCACCGAGGGTTACATCTGCTCCAAGGTCCGGCATCTGCCGGAGCACCTCTACGGCCCGGACCGCATTCTGTATCCTGCTCGCCGGGTGGGGCCGAAAGGCTCGGGCGAGTTCGAGCGGATCTCGTGGGACGAGGCCCTGGACCTTACCGTGGCGAAGATGCGCGAGGCGGTGGAGACGCACGGCGGCGAGGCGATTCTCCCGTTCTACTACGGCGGCTCCAACGGGATGCTGACCCAGGAGACGACGGACACGCGGCTATTCTACCGCCTGGGCGCCTCGCGTCTGGCCCGCACCGTGTGCGCCGCGCCGAGCGGCCGGGCAGCCACGGGACTCTATGGCAAGATGGGCGGAGTCGCCTTCACGGACTTTCCCGCCGCGCGGCTCATCGTCCTCTGGGGCGTGAACCCGTCAGCTTCGGGGAT
>DATIOS010000087.1:0-7789 GCA_035472915.1 Thermoanaerobaculia bacterium | reverse complement strand
GCCTGGAGCCGGGGGCGGCGACCGCGGCACAGTTCGACCTCGACGCCGAGCCGCGGGCCCTGGTGGCGGATCTCCCTCGCCGCGGCCGGATCCGGGCGAAGGGGGAGGTCGAGTGGCCGGCGGGAACGGGCAAGGGAACGTTGACGGCCCAGGAGATTCCCGCCGAAGCCTTGAAGCCTTATCTCGATCCCAAGCTGTATGCCGACTTCGCCCTGGCCGGCACGCTCGTGGACCTCAAGGCGAGCGCTGGACTTGGTCCCGGCGATCTGGCGCGAGTGGCGGGAACGGCCCAGGCGAATTGGCGGCGTGGCGCTGTGCGGCTGGCCCGTGCGGACCTGTGGCTCACACCCGGGGGATCTCCAAAGCAGATCGACGCCACGGTGGAGGCCGACCTCCTGCCCGGATCGCGCGGGAAGCGCGCCGTCCAGGGAACGTTCCATGCCGCGAGCTGGGCGGAGCTGGCCAAGGCCACGGCGGAGAACGTGCAGGCGCAGGTGCGGCTCCCGGATGTACGGACCGCCCTGGCGGAGGCGCGGTCGCTCTGGCCGGGTTTGATTCCGGCGCCGCCGGCGGGCGTGCCGCTCCAAGGCTCGCTGGCGGCGGACGTCCACCTCTCGGGGTCTCTCGCCACACCCGCGGCCGACGTCGACGCCACTTGGCTGCCGCAGGTGGGTGCGAGCGTCCACCTGCAGGCGAAGGGGCAGCCGCGGACGCTGAGCGGCTCGGCCACCGTGCGGGCGGAATCGTTCCCCCTGGAGCTGCTCGCCACCTACACTCCGGGCCTAGCGGGCATCGCCACCGGAACGGTGGAGCTTGCCGGTTCGCCCCGCGGCTATCGCACCCAGGTGAAAGCCGCGACGGCGGCCCTGTCCTTTCCTCCGAATCTTCAGAGGCTGGAGAGCGGCACGGTGGCAGGCGACGGCATGCTCATCCTCAAACCTTTTTCCTACCGCGGCACGCTGTCCGTCACCGGCGCGGGCCTGGTGTCCCAGGCGAGCGCTTCGGCTACGGCCCGCGTCGACAGCTTCCAGATCGCCGGCGACGTCACGCTCTCCGGCCAGCCGTTGACGTACGCCGCCAAGGCACGGATCGACGCCAATCGCGTCGCGTTCGGGTCGCCGGAGTCGGAGATTTCCAAGCTCCATGTCGAAGGCGAAGGGGACGCTCACGAGATCCGGCTGGCCGCCTTCTCCGGTGAGCTGCCGGCGGGGCGGACCTTTTCCGGCTCCGGCCGCGCCACCATCGAGCCCCTGCTCGCCGAGGCCGATCTCGACCTGCATCTGGTCAAGCCCCTCGACGCCCTCGCCGTGGCGGACCTCACCGCCAAGCTGCGGGACGGCGTCGTGGAGGTGAGCTCGCAGCACCTCGAAACCGCGTCCGGCCCGGCGAACCTGCGGGCGCGGGTGCCGCTCGGCGCTTTGCGCCAGTTGCCCCAGCTCGCGTCGGCTCTCGACGCCCTTCCCGGTAAGCTCGGCACGGGACCGGTGACCCTGGCGTTGGAAGTCCCGGCGCTGGACTCGCAGCCCCTGCTTGCCGCCTTGGGTATGGACGCCCGGCCCGAGCGGGTGCGGGCAGGTGTGAGCGCCGATTTGACGTTGGACCTCGGGGCACCGGCGTCCGGTCACGGTGAGGTGCGGCTCTCCGGGCTGAGCCTCGAAACTCCGGACGGCCGCGTGACCGCCCAGGGTCCGGCGACCCTGAGGCTGGCGGATGGCCGGCTGGAGCTGCTGCCGGTTCACCTAATTGCCGACGCCGCAGGGAGCGAAGCGCAAGGCGTGGGCGCCGATCTCCAGGCCGGCGCCAACCTCTCCCGCTCCTGGCGGCTCACGGAGCCGCCGGCCGGCCTGGTGACTCGCCTCACCGCCGAGGCGAGCGGCACGCTCGATGCGGCGCTCCTCAATCCCTATCTCCAGGGCGGCAAGGCTGCCGGCTCGCTCGCCTTTTCGCTCCACGCCTCCGGCCCGCTGGACAAGCTGACCGGCAAGGTTGAGGCGAGCGGCCCCGGCACGTCGTTCTTTTTCTCGTCCGCCGGCGTGCGCATTTCAGACCCGAAGCTGGCCGCCGACCTGGCGGACGGCCGCTGGACGATCCGCGAGGGCAAGCTGGGCGTCAACGGCGGCACGGTGGAGCTGGCCGCCGGCTTCTCACCCCAGCGCGGCGCGGAGATCGACGCCCAGCTCGCGAAGATCCGCTACCGGCTGGACTACGGCATCGACACCCAGCTCTCCGGCCGGCTGACCTTCCGCGCTCCGCCCGGCGAGCGCAGCCGCGTCTCCGGACGCGTGGTGGTCGATCGCGGCGTGCTCGACCGCGATTTGAACCTCGACCGCGAGGTCTTCACCCTGCTGTTCAAGCCGCGCGATACGCCCAGCACGGAGGAGAGCGCCCTCGCCGCCGTCGACCTTGCCCTGGAGGTCGAAACGGCCGACGGCGTGCGGGTCAAGAACAACGTCGGCGACCTGCGGGTCACCTGGCGCCGGCTCACCCTGGACGGCACGCTCGACGCGCCGGTGCTCCGCGGCCGGCTCGACATCGATCCAGGCGGCCTGTTCTACGCCTATGGCCAGACGGTGCGCATCGACAGCGGCTCGCTGCGCTTCACCGGCGACCCGGCGACCGATCCGCAGGTGGAGCTGACGACCACGACCTCGCTCCAGGACCCCTCCATCGCCAAGCTCCAGGGGCAGAGCCCGCTCGATCTCCTCGATCAGCAGAGCATCCAGACGGAAGACAAGGCGAGCGTCGACGCCGGAGCCGCGTTGACCGCCGGTTTCGCCAGCTACTACAGCGCCAGCCTCCTCCAGCGGCTGAGCCAGTCGGCCGGTCTCGGCGGCTTCTCCGTGCGGCCGGTCCTGGTGTTCGGCGAGGCCGATCCCAGCGCCCGGCTCACCGTCGGACGCGATCTGTCGCGCAACGTCTCGCTCGCCGTCACGGTCGACCTGCGCAACGCCGAGCGGCAGACCTATCTGTTCTACGTCCAGGATCTCTCCGCCCTGCCGGGGCTGCGGGCGGAAGGCTTCACCAACGACTTGGGCCATCGCGGCGGCAGCCTCCAGCAGGCCTTCAACTTCGGCGGTGGCGAGGCAGGAAAGAGATTGAAAAAAGAATCGGGACCGCGCCTTCGGCGTCTCGACGTCTCGACGCCGAAAAAGGGAGTCTCGAAACGTGAGATCCGCGCCGCCGTTCGCCTGGAGAAGAAGCAGCCGGTGCCCGACGGCGCGTCTTTCGGCGTCGAGGTGGACGTGACCGAGTTGCTGCGCCGCAAGGGCTATCCCGACCCGCGGATCGCCGTGGCAGTTACTCCGGTCGACTCCCGGCCTGGTTGGGTGGACGTTGCCGTGACCGTGGAGCCCGGTCCCAAAGTCTCCTTCGTCTTCGCGGGCGACACGCCGCCCCGGCCCCTGCGGCCGGCGATCACCGGCCTCTATCGCACCGACTTCTATGAGGCCGGTTCGATCGAGGAGATGCGCAAGGCCGCCGTGCGCGCTTTCCGCAGCACCGGCCACCTCGATCCGAAGGTGGAGATCGAGGTGAAGCGCGAGTCGCCGAAGGACCCGAAAGATGCCGATGTTCCTCGCACGGTGACGATCCGCACCGAGGCCGGCCGCCCACGGCCGCTCCAGACGCTGAAGATCATCGGCCTTGATCCCGGCGAGGAACGATTCGCGTCCTCCAGCTTCCCCGGCACCCTGGCGCGAGCGGAGCTGGCAGCCGGCTCGACCAACGCCGACTCCCGCCTGCTCGCGGCGCTACACGCTCTCGGCTACCCCGAGGCGCGGATTACCAGCCGCTCGTTGGAGGGCGACGGGCTGGTGGTGCGAGTCGAGACCGGTCCGCAGGAGGTCGTGGTGGCGGTGAGGATCCTGGGTGAGGCGCTGGCGGCGGGCGACGCCGAGCGGCTCGCCGGCCTCCTTCCTCTGCGCACCGACTCGCCGGCCCGGCGGGATCTCGTCGCCCAGGGCGCGCAGCTACTGGAAAACGATCTTCACCAGCGGGGCTATGCGGACGCCAAAGTCCGCTCCGCGCTCGTGCCGGTCGCAGACCGGCCGGGCGAGCTCGAGCTCCGCTACGACGTCGACCCCGGGATCGCCTACCACTTGGCGGCCGTCGATCTCACCGGCGAGCGCTGGACGCGTCCGGCGCCGCTGCTGCGCGCCACCAGCCTCGCCGGCCTGAGGGTGGGCGAGCCGTTCACCGACGCCGCTGTCGAGGACGCCCGCACGAATCTGTTCCGCACCGGTCTCTTCTCGCGCGTCGACGCCGAGGTGAAGAAGGACGGCGACGGCGAGGCCCGGGTCACCCTTGGGCTCGCCGAGCATCCCCGTTTCCATCTCGGCTACGGCGTGAGGTGGGAGAGCAGCGTAGGCACCGGCGCCGTGCTCGACTTCGTGGATCAGAACTTTCTCGGCCGCGCCATCACCGTCGGCCTGCGCGGTCTCTACCAGACCGGCGACCGCAGCGGCCGGCTCTACCTGCGCACCGGCGGCGTCCTCGGCACGCCCATCTCCTTCGAGAGCTACGCCGAGGTACGGCGGCTGTTCACGCCGGGAGACGACAACCTGATCGAGGACCGCCGTGAGATCGCCGTGGAAGCCCAGCGGCCCTTGGGCGAGCACGACACGGCTCACCTCTACGTTCGCTATCGCACGACGCACATCTTCGAGATCGTCCCCGATCCGTTCTTTCCTTTCGACTCGGAGATCCGCCTTCCCCTGGCCGGATTGCAGCTCCTGCGGGACACCCGCGACGACAAGATCGATCCGCGGCGGGGCCTCTTCGCCAGCCTCGACCTGTCGGGAAGCGGCAGCTTCCTGGGCAGCGACTTCGAATATGCCCGCCTCTTCGGCCAGGTGGCGTCGTTCCGCAATGTGCGGCTGGCTGGCCGGCCGTTGACCTGGGCGCAGTCGGTGCGGCTGGGCGTCGAGCACCCGTTCGCCGGCCAGGAGATCATTCGCGACGAGCTGTTCTTCGCCGGCGGTCCCTACTCGGTGCGCGGCTACCGTCAGGAGACCCTGGGTCCGCAGGAGTCGCTGGGACTCGACCTCGTGCGGGCGGCGGGAGGCGAGGCGCTGTTCGTGATCAACGAGGAGCTGCGCTTCTCCCTGCCGTGGTCGCTGACCGGCCTCGCCTTCTTCGACGCCGGCCAGATCTGGGCCCATCCGCGGGATGCGGGATTCGACCTTGCCAAGTCGATCGGCCTCGGCCTGCGGACTTCCACGCCGGTCGGCCTGCTGCGATTCGACGCGGCCTTTCCCCTCAACCGGCGGCCGGGGGATGGGAGCTACAAGATCTACTTCGGCTTCGGCAACGCCTTCTGAGCCAACCCCCTCTTCTCCCGGCTCGGCCGGTTTATCCGTCGCAACACAACTTCATGCATCGCGACCTCATGCTACCTGTCACGCCCCAAGACCATCGATCGCAATTTAAATTATCCACCGCAACGTAAAATTATCTGTCGCAATCTAATCTCATCGATCGCAATCTGTGACTACCCGTCGCAATTCAGCGCCACTAGTCGCGATCCGGAGTTGTTCGGCGCAATACAGAAGAATCCAGCGCAATTCTGAATTAACTGACGCGACGGACAATAATTCGCCGCAAAATAATTTCATCCGCTGCGATCTAATGCGATTCACGGCCTTCGGATTCTCATCTGTCGCGACTTCGGATTATCCGTCGCGATGTGATTTTATTCGTCGCGACATGCCTTATCGGTCGCAATCTAATTCTATTCATTGCAACCTAAGGCTCTATGCTGCAACGTAAAATCATCCATCGCAAATTGAGATTATCTGTCGCAACATAACCTTTGGTGCACCGTCTGAGGGAAGTCTGCGACGAGTTGGCCAGGGTGCCACGGCCGAAGACGGGCGGAGGTGTCCTGGGTTAGACTCTCGTCGCAAAGACGACCCACCCGGACGGGCAGGCCCGCAGGCTCGTCGCAATCTAAGGCGAGGGGCCGGAAAGGCCGACGGCAAGGAGGAGACCGTGAGCTCACAGCTATCCGTAGCGAAGGTGTTGGCGAACTTGGAGGCGCAGATGGCGTTGCACAAGGAGCGCGAGGCTTATCACGCGCAACAGGAGGTCTTCCATCGCGATCAGCGCGCCCTCCACGCCGCCGGGCTCGAGACGGTCACGACGCATTTCGAGGCCTTTCAGGCGGCGTCCGGCGGCGCGGCCGAGATCGCGGGCCGTGTGGAGGCCGCCGCCCAGGCCGCCGCCGTCCAGGCCGAGGAGCCGGTCGAGTCCTGGTCGCAGGGGAAGCGGCCGCAGCCGGGCCCGCTGGTGATCCGCCTGATCGAGGGGCTGCAGGCCGGCCAGGTCTTCGGGGCCGCCTGGGTGGCCCAGGAGGTGAACCGGCGATTTTCCCGGGCGCTCCCGAGGCCCCTGGATACCCGCCACGCCTCGGCAGTGCTGCGACGCCTCGTGGTCGCCGGCTGGGTCCGCCTCGTCAGGGCGGGCGGCCCGCATCACGAGGCAGGGTATACGCGAGCTTAGCCGCGCCGAGCTGTTGAACCTGTAGTCGTATGGGGAGAGTTGCTTTGCGAGTACGCGTAAAGAGGTGGTCCCTGGTGTCGATCGGGCTGTTGATCTCCGCAGCCGGGCCCGCCATGGCGGACGTTCACCCCAACACGGCAGGCGGCTTCCCCGTCGACCAGTCCTTCCACGTCGGGGACATCGACAGCGTCAATCTCTTCAATGGCAGCCTGACGCTGACCTTGCCCATCGGTCCCAGCTTCCCCGTCAACGGCGGCTTCTCCTATGGACTGAAGCTGGTCTACAACTCCAATCCCTGGATCTTTCAATCGGTAGACCGCCCCGATCTCAACGGGACGCGCATTCAGGCCGACCCCACTCCGTGCTCGAACGCCGGTCTCGGCTGGCGCCTTTCCCTGGGCCGCATGGACCCTCCCTGCCAGGTGCCCGATAGCAACGGCGTGCCTCCGAACCCGATCTATCAGGACGAGATGGGGACGGATCACATTTTCTATCCGACTCTCCACGCCGGCGATCCGGAGGACGCACCGGTCTTTGACGTTCAGGACATCCGCTACACGCGCGACGGCAGCTATCTGCGGCTCAAGATCCACAACTCGGGCTTTCGAGAGGTGGAATTCCCCGATGGCACGGTGCGAACCTTCGACACGACAGGAATGCCGACGCAGATCCGCGACGCCTTCCAGAACGCGCTGAACATCGGCTATGCCTTTGCAGGCGACCACGTCACGATCATCCAGTGGACCCTCTCGGACACCCAGAACCGGACCCAGAAGGTCTTTCTCCATACCGATGCGACGTCACACCTGCAGCTCATCGACTCGATCCAGGTGACGGCCTTCGGCGGCACTTCGGCGACCTATTTCTTCAATTACAACTATCCGTCGATTTGGCGAGCCTGCCCTCACAGCAATTCTGGCCCGAACGGGGCCAGCGATGCGGTGACCGTGCCGGCGTTGACCAGCGTGATCCTGCCGGACGGCTCGGCCTTTACGACGACGGCGAACGATTATCTCAATCTGCCTCAGGCTCCCGGCCAACACTGCTCGACGGGCTCCGGCAATCTCACAGCCCTGAATCTGCCAACGCTCGGGCGTATGGAATGGACCTGGCAGACCTTTCAATTCCCGACTGGCTCCACGTCGAAGCCTCACCTCCAGGCGAATCCTGGAGTTGCCACCCGGACGATGAAAGGCGCGACTGGAACGATCTTGGGAACCTGGACCTACGCCCAGACCTCCGATCAACCCCTGGTCACGACTCCCGAGACAAAAACGACCGTCACGGACCC
>DATIOS010000086.1:0-17669 GCA_035472915.1 Thermoanaerobaculia bacterium | reverse complement strand
GCTCGGCGCTGGCCAACTCCTGCGCCGCCTCGTCGTCGAGGCTCGCCGCCATCCCCGGCTGCGTGGCGTCCGAACGGCGACGCCGCAGCAGGTCATAGCACGCGTTGCGGGTCACCCGCAGCAGCCACGAACCGAGGCGCTCCTCCTCGAGACCGTCCTGGTGCCGCCAGAGACGCAGCAGCACCTCCTGGGTCACGTCCTCCGCTTCCTCCCGGTTCGAGAGCAGGTAGCGGGCGAAGGAGTAGACCCGGCCGCGATAGCGATGGGCGGTATCGTCGAAGGCCGTAAGCATCCAAAGGGGTAGACGAAGGGGCAGGCCCGAACGTTTCAGGCCTGGATGAGGAGATTCACGAGGCCGGCCGGGGGACGCTCCCGACCGGCCGGGAAAAAGCCTACGCCGTTCTCGCGCCGCCGAGCAGGCGGGCCGGCAGGAACAGTAGCGCCTTCAGGAAGGAGAAGACCGCCTCGAGGGTGATTCCCACCAGCCGGAACGGCAGCGACAGCAGCCAGATGAACGGATAGAGAATCAGCGCCAGCAGGGCCAGCGGCCAGCAGACGATGAAGAGGAGCAACCAGAGAAGTAGCTTGATCATGGCCGGGAGCCTCCTTCGCTCCCAGGACCATACTACGCGTCCGGCGGGCCGGAGGTTGCTCCGAAGGCACGAGATCGCTTTTGGTCACAGAAGCCAGCGGTCGAGCACGGCCGCCAGGTCGGAGAGCTGGACCGGCTTCGCCAGGTAGTCGCTCATCCCCGCCGCGAGGCAAAGCTCAACGTCCTCTTTCAGGGCGGAGGCGGTCACCGCGATGATCGGTACGTCGCTGCCATGAGCTTGAAGCCGCAGGCAGCGCGTCGCCTCGTAGCCATCCATCACCGGCATGCGGCAGTCCATCAACACGGCGTCGAAATGCTCCCGGGAGAAAGCGGTCACCGCCTCCCGGCCATCGTCCACCGTCAAAAAGCGATATCCCAGAACCTCGAGCTGGCGCGCGGCGACCATGCGATTGATCTCGTTATCGTCGGCCAGGAGGATGCGGAAGCGCGTGCGCAGCGCCTCCAGCGGCGCCCGCGGACCGGCGGCCGGCGCGATTCCGGCCGGCTCCCGGGCGCGGTCGAACGGCAGGATAAAGCGGAAGGTCGAGCCTTCGCTCGGTGTGCTTTCGAGATCGATCTCTCCTCCCATCAGCTCGATCAACCGGCTGGTGATCGCGAGGCCCAGGCCGGTTCCTCCATAGCGGCGGGTGATCGAGGCGTCCGCCTGGGTGAAGGGCTCGAACAGCCGCGCCTGGGCCTCGGGAGCGATGCCGATCCCGGTGTCCTGGACGGTAAAGCGGAGCGCACAGTGGCGTCCCTCGATCTCCGCCGGCTCGACCCGGAGACGGACCGAGCCCTGGGCGGTGAATTTGATCCCGTTGCCTACCAGGTTGAGCAGGATCTGCCGCAGCCGCGCCGCATCGCCGTGGAGCCGTTCGCAGGCGCCGGCGGCGATGTCCAGCCGCAGCTCGATGCCCTTCTCTCTCGCCAGTGGCGACAGCAGGCGGACCACCTGGCCGAGCGTGCCGGCGAGATCGAAGTCCAGTCGTTCGAGGGTCAGTTGGCCGGCTTCGATCTTGGACAGGTCGAGAATGTTATCGATCAGACCCCGCAGCGTATCCGCCGAGGCTTTGATGACCGCCAGGGGCTCCCGGAAATCGGCGGGGAGATCCGAGGTGAGGAGGAGCTCCGACATGCCGATCACGCCGTTGAGCGGAGTGCGGATCTCGTGGCTCACATTGGCCAGGAACTCACTTTTGGCACGGCTCGCCGCCTGCGCCTCCACGAGGCGCCGCCGCGTCTCTTCTTGCAGCGAGGCGTTCTCGACGACGAGGGCCACCTGGCTCGCGATCGTGGTGGCCATCTCCACCTGGAGCGGCTTGACGGGGCGGGGCTTGGGCCCCCCGTTGTCGAGCGCCATCGCCCCGATCACCTCGTCCTGCCGGATCAGCGGCACGACCAGGAGCTCTTGCAGGCCGAGCTGCCGGAGATCCACGGGCAGTTGTTCGGACGCCGGCTCGTTGACGACGACGGGGGCGCGCGAGCGGAGGGTCTCGGCGAAGACCGGAAACTCCTCCACCTGCAAGGCGCCGAGCCCCTTGAACAACCGCCATAGCGCCTCGTCGGTCCGCCCATCGCGGAACTGCGAGGCCGTCGGGATCAACCGCCCCTGCCGCCAGCGATAGATCGAGCAGCGGTCCATGCCGCACGCCCGGGCGGCCAGTTGCGAGATCTCGTTGAGGATCGGTTTGAGCTCGCGGGCGGAGCCGAGGGCGCGGGCGATCTCCAGGCTCGCCTGCGTCCGCTTCAGGCGGAGCTCCGTCTCTTCGAGCAGGATGGCGCGCTCGAGCCCGCTCGCCACGTACTCGGAGGCGGCCACGGCGAGCTCGATGCTCTCCGGGGTGAACGGGCGACCGTCGGAGGTGTTGTCCAACACCAGGACTCCGAACACCTGGCCGCCGGAGATCAGCGGCACGCCCAGAACCGACTTCAGCCCGAAGGCGGCGACCCACTCCTGATGGACCAGCTCCGATCCCCGGGCGTCGGCGATCGCCAGCGGCCGGCGGGCGCGCGCCACGGCGTCGACGAACGGCATCTCGCCGATGCGGCGGCGCCCCATTCGTTTGAACCGTTCCCAGGCCTCGGGCTCGGCCTGGTGCCGGACCATCTGCGACGTCGCCGGGGTGACCTCGCCGGTGGTGGCATTCCACAAGAAGACCGCGCACCGGTCGGCTGCGCACAGTCGCGCCGTCGTCCGGCACACCTCCCGCAGGAGCGTCCGCGCGTCGCCTCCGGACCCCACGACGCGAGCGATCTCGGACAACCGGTCGAGCCGAGAGCGGCCGGCCGTGTCGTCCTCGCCGAGAGCGGCGACCAGGGGGGCCGCCAAGGCGGCATAGGCCAGGAGGGTCGCGAGGTCTTCGCCGGAGAGCGGCGCGCCTGGCGTGTGCGCCACCAGGGCCCCCTGCACGGCGCCATTGACACGGACCGGTAACGCCACCGAGGGCACCGGCTGTGGAGCATCGTGGCCGCCGCGGTCCCAGGGCTCCAGCAACGGCGCGACGAGGTCGACCTCAGCCGCCTCGGAACGCGGCGGGCCCCCGCCGCGCCCGGCTCGCGCGGCGCGGGTGAGCCGCCCGCCGGACGACCGGTCACGGACGAGCACGCAGACCTCGTCGAGGCCGAGGAGCGCGCGCCCGTGTTCGAGAAGGAGAGAAAGCTGACGCCACGCGGGCTGCGAGCTGCTCAACACCTCCGCGGCATCCGCCAGAGCCTCGATTCTCCCCATCGAGACCACCTCGTGCACCTCGATTCCAATGGTCGCCAGAATAGCATACGGCGGCTTTCGCCTGCGGCTCGTTCAATGCGTCTTCATGCACTCTTTATAATAGAGGTAGAGCAATGTCATAGAAGGAGAAGCTATGACCCTTCCGAAGGTGGCCCCTCTTCCCGTCCTACTCGGTCTCTGCTTTTGCGCCGCCGCCGGCCAGGCTGCAAGCGGCCCGGAGGCGCTGACCCGCACCGCGCAGTTCGTTTTCCGCGGCACCATCCAGAAGGTCGAGGCCTCGAACCTGGACATCGTCCAGGCCGAATTTGACACGGCGGTCGTCCGGGTGGACGAGGTGCTCAAGGCGTCGCCAAGCCTCGGCGACTTCACCGGACGCGAAATCACCGTCAAGTTGGCACAACCCGGCGACGCGACGCCTGGCGAGCAGGCGGTGTTCTTCACCAACGGTTGGCTCTACGGGACGACCCTGGCGGTGATCGAGGTCGGGCGGCTGCACGGTGACGCCGCCCCTATCCGCGGCCAGGTCGCCGCGACGGTGCGCCAGGCCGTCGACGAGGAGCTCCAAGGCAGGCTCGCCGGAGCCGAGCTGGTCGTCGCCGGCCGGGTCGTCGAAACCCATCCCGCCGCGGTGGTGGGGGAGGTGGGAGAGGGCTCGGAGCACGACCCGCAGTGGTGGGAGGCGGTTGTCCAGGTGGATGCCGTCTTCAAGGGGAAACCCGCGGGGCAGCGCATCACCTTTTTCTATCCCACGAGCCAGGACGTCGTCTGGTTCGAGGCTCCCAAGCCGGCTGTGGGCTCGGACGGGATCTGGCTGCTCTACCGCGACCAGTTGCCGGAGCTTGGCCTCCCCGGCTACACCGCCCTGAAGCCCTGGAACCTGCTGCCGCGCGGCCAGGCAGTCAGGGTCCAGAGACTGGTGCTCGGAGGTTGAACGGACGGGTGGATCCTCTCCTCAAATCTCAAGTCTCGGGCCAATACCCATGGAGTATCGTATGAGCCGAATTCGTCAGCATATTGCGAAGCTCCTCCCAGTCCTCATCCTGTCCACGTTCACCGTCGCCGGCCAGGCGCAGGTGAAGATCGTCAATATGATCCCCAACTCGCGGAGCGGCGAAACGCAGCAGGACAGCGAGCCGAACCTGGCGGTCAACCCCGCCAACCCACAGCAGGTCGCGGGCTCCGCCTTCACCCCTGATCCCTTGAGCGGCCCCAACGCGCCGATCTACGTCTCGGTCAACGCCGGCGACATCTGGGTGCTCAACTCGATCCTTCCAGGCAACAGCGCCCTCACCGGCACCGGCGACGTCACCCTCCGCTTCGGCGGCACCAGCAACAACCTTTACGTCGGGGATCTGCGAGGGGGTGCGGGCCTGCGCCTCAACATCCTGCGCACGGCGAACTTCACCGCACCCGGGCTGATGACTGTCCTCGTCGATCGCAACAACGTCGACCAGCCCTACGTCCAGGCCACCACCGTGCCGGGGGGCGGCCCCGACCGGGTCTACGTCGGCAACAACGACTTCGGCGCCGTCGGCGGCAGGACGGCGACCGTCGACGTCTCCCTGGACGGTCTGCTGGCGGCTCCGCCGCCGCCCTCCAACTTCGTCGCCCGCCGGATCGAGACGCGGGCCACCTCCGGACAGGACGGCCCGCCGATCCGTCCGGCCTTTCACTCCGACGGCACGATCTACGCCGTCTTCTACGGCTGGCGCGCCTTCACCGGCGTCATGGCCACCACCGACCTCGTGGTGGTGCGCGACGACAACTGGGCCGCGGGCGCCACCCAGTTCGCGGCCCTGATCGATCCCGGCGACGCCCTCGCCGGCCGCCGCGTGATGACGAATCTCCAGGTGCCGTGGAACAACTCCAGCCAGGCGAGCTTCGGCCAGGAGCGCTTCGTCGGATCGAACATCTCGATCGCCGTGGACCCGCGCACCAGCTCACGGGTGTATGTCGCCTGGGCCGACTATCCCGGCGGCGTACCGCCCTACACCCTGCACGTGCGCCGCTCCGAGGACCGCGGTGCAACCTGGTCGGTGGCGGACCTGATCACGATCGCCAGCGCCACCAACCCGGCGCTCGCGGTCAACGTCGACGGCCAGGTCGGCTTCCTCTATCAGCAGGTCACCGGCGCCGCTCCCCAGCGATGGGAGACTCACCTGCGCCGGTCGAGCGACCTGGGAGTGACCTGGAACGACCTCCTGCTCGCCCGGCCGCCCGCAAACACGCCGGCCGCCACCTTCATCCCCTACCTCGGCGACTACGTCCACCTGTTGACCTTGGACAGGACCTTCTACGGCATCTTCTCGGCCAACAACACCCCTGACCTTGCCAACTTCCCCCAGGGGGTCACCTACCAGCGCAACGCCAACTTCACCACTCATACCCTGCTCAACACCAACAACGTCACCCCGGTCGCGAGCTCGATCGATCCGTTCTTCTTCCGCGTCTGCAATGCCTTCGTCCCCCAAATCGTTTCCTTCACTCAGACGGGTCCGAGCAACGTCTCGTTCCTGAAGTGCCCGGCAGGCCAGAAGGTCCTGAGCGGCGGCTGCAGCGACGACTTCACCAGCACCTCGCTGATGAGCTCCCTGCCTTGGGGCGACGACGGTTGGGCCTGCGACTTCAAGACCCAGCCCGGCAGCCTGACCTCCTGGGCCCTCTGCGAGACCGTGGCCGACACGGCATGCCGCGGCGTGACGACCGTCCGCAATACGGTCTCGACGGGTACCACCGTGAGCGTGGCCTGCCCCTCCACGAGCCTGGTCATCGGCGGCGGTTGCAGCGACGACTTCACCAGCACCGACCTGCGCACCAGCATGCCGTCGGGCAACGGCTGGAGCTGCCAGTTCGCGACCAATCCGGGTAGCCTGACGGCCTATGCCATGTGTGCCAACCCCGCGCCCGGCGCGACGATCCAGACCGTCTCTCTGAACCAGACCGCGAGCAACGTGGCCTTCATCAAGTGCCCGGCCGGCAAACGGGTCCTGGGTGGCGGCTGCCAGGATGTCCTGGGAAGCACCCTGCTGGAGAGCACCTATCCTTGGGCGAACGACGGCTGGATCTGCAACTTCCAGAACGTCACCGGCAACCTCACCGTCTACGCCATCTGCGAATAAAAACCCGCCCGCTGAGGGGTGTCGCCGCGCGAGCGGCACCCCGCAGCAGCCGGCAAGGCGCAGCCGGGCGAGGCCGCCCCTACTGAATCGCGATCGACCCGTTCTGCAACGCCACCTTGAGTTTTCTTGCCCTTGCGGTTGAGGAACCACGTCCCGGCGGGGATCGAGCCTCAACGTCGAGGTGGCGCCGATCGAGGCTCCGGCGGGTGTAAAGAACGTCGGTCTCGGAGAAGGGATTGCCGTCAACCAGCGCCCTCTCCAAAGCCTAATTCCCCTAGTACATCCTCAGCACGCCCTGCCGTATCCATGTGGCCACTGTCGAAGGCTCCAGCTCCCGGGGGAGCCGGATTCGGCACCTTTAACAGATAGCTCCGAAGGGCTTCCCGCAGCACCTCGACTACGGGCTGCTTGCGACGCATCGCCTCTAGTTTGAGCAGGATCTCCAAGTCCGCATCAAGGTAAATCGGCGTGCGCTTCATCCTGGCGATGTTAGCGTATGTGTCAAAGAGACCGGCGCCTGAGCCGCAGGGCGATGCAGGCCGGGGGACACGAGCGTGGCGAGGCCGATGGCAGACCGGTCGACGCCGAGAGCCACCCCCGACGAGTTGGAAGGGTCCAAGTTCTCCGCGGGCGAGGACGTGCGTTCCCAAACCGACGAGGACCGGATTCCCGACTCTGATATCGAGAACGTTTCGAGTGGAAATCGCCCGCCTACACCTGGGGCGCTCAGATCGCCGTGCGGGCTTCCCCCCGCTTGAACACCGCAGGTGTGAATGCGGGCCGGCCTGCTATGGGCACCGAGGCGGAGCCGCGTGGCCATAGCACTGGCTCGCTCCCCGCCGTTTCACAGGTCCGCAGGACCGCGCTGCACCGTCTCGTCCATGAATCGAGTCGCTGGATTTCCCTGCAAGGCCCCCCGAATCACTGAAAAACGGTCTTGCGTCCGTCCAACACGGTGGTTGTCCCTCATGTGATCGCCACCACGACGGTGGCCGGAGACTGTGCATACGCCGGGCCAGTCGCCGAACCTTCATGGCGCTGGAGAAATTATGCGTACGCGAGTCTTGTCTTTGCTAGTAATCTTGGCCTGGGCGATCGCCTCAGTATCCGAAGCTCAAGAAGTTCAAGTAGTGAAGCGACTCGCCGATCCGGGCTATCCTGCACCATCCCCCAAGGGCTGGGTCGACATCGACGGCGACGGAAAACCGGACTATTGCCGCTTCGGTGGCGAGAAGCCGCGCGGAGCAGGCAACGTCCTTCTGTGTCAGCTGACAATGCGGATTGAGCTGACCACGCCAGCCACGCTTGGGACCTCGTTCATCGACAATGGCTACGATGATGCCCGCCAGTTGGTTCAGGTCGGGAAAACAGCGTACTTTTGTCGCCTGGTAGGCAACAACAATGCGCACCCGTCGCCGTGCTGCAGCCAGATTTCCTTGGACAACAGGGATCCGAAAGCAGCAACAAAACTTATCCTCTTAAAGACCTGTACGGAATCAGGCGAGAACGGTTAGCCGGCGACCCCCTTCAGGTGACATCACCCGCCCCGGCTCCTCCCGCTTGAGCGGCGAAGCCGCAAAGGCGGCTCCCGTCGGCACTCCAGACCCGCGCGGCCCTCCTCCCGTTTGGCGAACCCGGGAGGCCGGCCGCCACGGTTGATGGCAACGCTGCGCGTCACGGTGTTAGAGCCAGATGGAGAACCGGCTGCCGCCGCGGAAGTCGTCCAGGCGGCCGTGGACCCGGAGGAAGACCTCCTGGGCGAGGTCCGCCGCCACCTGTCGGTCGCCGGAAATGCGCAAGCACCAGCCCGCCACTTTTCGAGCAATACCGCTTGTAGAGGACGCCAGGCAGGCGTCCGTGTTGTTCGCGGCGCTCCCTACAGCGCGCGACCGCTCGGTCAGCTCCTCGTCGCTCAGACGGTCCAAGTCCATGGGCATGGAAACTCGGGAGGGATACGCCCTGGAAGGGGAAACCTTCCGGCGGAGGATACCCGAGACCGCCTCCAAAGGGCCGGCTAAAGGGAACGAGAGCGCCGCGGCGGAGGTTATCAACAGGATTGGAGAGATCGAGGAATCGAAACGGAGGAATTGGGAACTGATGCGGCAGCAGGTCAACTTAGCCCGTCCGGCGCAAGCGCGGCTTAGGCTCTGCACCACCAAACGCCTTGGTTGAGAAACGGACGTTGGGATTTCCAAATAGCAGCCAAGCGCAGTAATAGACCCTCCCGGGGAAGGCTGCTTTCCTGCCCGCCCTGACGGCATCACCCAACCGTTTTCCTGAAATCAATCCCTGATATAGTTCATCATAGTACGCGCTTAAAGAGACCGCACCGGAATCTCCCCCACTCAAAAACCCGCAGTATGATCCGATGGAAGCCTTCGCGCCTTCCTGTACAAAATAGGGCGCCGTGCTGTCGATGTCACTACCAGCGTTGCAGCCCAAGAAGAAATAAATACTTGGCCCATCACTCGAATATAGCTGACGAACATCGAAGGGCACTCCATATGGAGTGTCAATCTGCAGGTCTGAGGATGCGCCATGGCATTCGAAGTGTAGAATGTCCAGGTCAGCCCTTCCGAACAGGCCCATCGCAACCTTCTGTTCCGGGTAAAAATAATGCTCAATCGCGAGCTTGTTACCTAAGCCAAGCGTGGCCGAAACAACATCCATTTGATGCAAAGAGGTCGATCCTGGATAGTAGGTGCACACATGAGCAATTCGGCGCAGAGGAGCTTCTTCTTCTTCTAATGCGTTGAGTATCCTTCCAGGTAACTCTTCCTCCTTTGCCACGATATGAGCAATGACACTCTCGGCTCCAAGGAGACCCTCGCCGCAGCTGATGAGATCAATCGGAATAATCCGTTTCGAAGCAATCAGGATCTGGTGGAAAAGATTCGGAACAATGTCCCAGTCGATTGAGACTCCGATGGTTGTCGCTTGTCTGGAGAGTTCCAGAGCAAGCTTACGGGCTAGGGGGAACCAAGTACCTTCACCTCTGGCTGAGCTCGTCGGCGGATGTCGAGTGATTGCCCAGTCCAGGGCATCGATAGCTGCACCAAGACGTCCTTCGATTGTCAATGGGATCACGACACAACCCCGATTGTGGAGTTCTAGAAGTGCAGAGCCAGGCAGGGACGTAAGAACTAGAGTCGGCTTCATATTGGTCGGCCTAACCCGGGAGGTACTGCAAGGCGACGTTTCTTTCTGGCGGACACTTTGGCTAGATAGTTCTGAATCTGGATAGCCCATCCGTCACCGGTACCCTAGTAAGATCGCGCATGCCGCAGCGACTTCGCTAACCTCTTGTTGTTCCGCCGTTGCGCCTTCTGCTAGCTTTGAGATGCACTGTTCCAACTCTACCGCAGAAGACTTCATTTCATCCATGGAAGAAAATTTCTTTAGGTTCGCTACCATGTCTGCTGAAGTCGCAAGGCGATTTTTATAGGTAGCTACCTTCCATTGCCCTATCGATGCTCGATGGAGATCACCACCTTCGTACCATTCCTTCTCCTTCTCGATGGGAACTGAGGCCGCAGAGCCATCCGGTGACGAGGCAGGCTGAGACCCACCACAGCCAATCAGTAGAGCTAGAATCGCGACAACGAGGAGGCGCATTGCTTCGTTAGCCAAGGCAATCGGTTGAACTCGCGACGGTGAGGGAGATCGGCGCCTTGATCAGCCGGCCTGAACGTCCCAGACGCTAGAGACCCCACATAGAGAAAAACGGGGGCCAAACGGCCCCCATGAAGAATCCAATCAGGGTTTCCTACGGTTTGGCTTCGGCCGGGGCAGGACCTCCCGCAACCGCGACCTCCGGCTTCTCGGTCGTCGCAGGCGGCGTCCCGGTGGTGGGCGGAGAAGCCTTCTCCGCTTTCTTGCGGCTTCGCTTGCGCGGCGGAATGCCGAAGCCGATGAGGTTTTCGTTCTTGAAGCCCAGCTTGCCCCGAATCTGTGCGACCACTCGGCTACGAAGATCCTGACCCTCCGCTTCCGCCTCCTGGCGCAACCGGGTGATCTCCCGCAGGCGACCCACCAGCACCTGTTGCTCGCCGTCCAGCGACTTCGTCCGCAAGACGAGCGAGTCCAACTGGGTGGACTCGTCCTCGAGGTGAGGCAGGTCCTTCAACTGTGGCTTCAGGTTCGAGTTCAGCAATTCACAAAGCGACGTGATCTTTTGAAAAGATAGTCCAGGCATGATGCGTCTTCCTTTCTTGAACTTGGTTAGTACAGCGTTTGTCTCCCGGGCGTTTCTGCCCACCGTGCCTACTTACACAGACAGCGACCTGCAAAACGGACAACCTTCCTTCCTCGGCGACGACACCTCCTTTTCCAAGCTCCGTGAGGCGTTATTGCCTCCCGGGTTGCTGAACGCCGAATCGATGAACGAAGAGTAACACGGTAATCTGATCCTGTCAATAGGTGCGGCCTAAATTTCTCGCTCGGCCGCGGTGTCATCTTTTAGGGCTACCACAGACACCTATATCGGCAGAATATCTCCTGGGCCGGCGAGGTAGGATCCGTAGATCTCGCGAAGAGAGGCAGGACGAGCGCTCCGGGACTCAGGAAAGGTGTTTCGCGAGTGAGGATGAGTACTCCACGACAGAGGATGAGGATTCCGGGACACCAGGCTGAGTGTTCCGCGGCCGAGGATGAGTCTTCTACCACCAAGGATGAGCCTTCCGCGGGTGAGGACGAGCCTTCCGGGACTCAGGAGAAGGATTCCGCGAAAGGGGATGAATGTTCCGCGACAGAGGATGAGCATTCCGGGAGAAAGGAGGAGTATTCCGTGGCTGAGGATGAGTGTTCCGCCACCCAGGATGAGTCTTCCGCAGGTCAGGATGAGTGTTCCGCGACAGAGGACGAACGTTCCGCGGACGAGGGAAAATACTCCGCCGCCGAGGATGAGCGTTTCCCCGCCGAGAAGTTTCCCTTCGCGGACTCCCGCCTACGCCGCCGGCGCGTCGATGGGGACCTTCTTCTCGGCCAGCGGTCTCTTCTGCCGGGTGGTCAGAAAGCTCGCGCCGAGCATCAGCGCCGCCGCGGCCCAGAATGGATAGCGCGGATCGAGCTCGAAGATCGCACCGGCGCAGACCGGCCCTACCAGCCGGGCCACCGAGCCGAACGACTGCTGGACGCCCATGGTCTGCCCCATTTCCCCCCGCGCGGCGCGGTGGGAGAGGAGAGCCGTGGTGGCGGGGAAGAGGAGGGCCGTCCCCACCGGCACAAGCAGGGCAATGGTTGCCAGCAGACCGAGGCGCACCGCCGGGCCGAGATCCAGCATGGCCGGCAGCGGCATGCCCGCCAGCCCCAGCACCAGCGATAGCGCTCCCAATCGCGTCACCCCCACCTCCCCAAAGCGCCGCACCATGGGCCCGAGCAGCAGGGCGCGCATAATCAGGCCGACGCCACCCACGTAGCTGTAGAACCAGCCGATAGTCCGCTCGGTGACGCCGTATGCCGCGCCGAGGTAAAGGGCGAGGATGCCATTCATCCCCATGAAAGCCATCATGGCGATGGTGTAGGTCCAGATCAGCGAGCTCACCGGCGCCAGGGGATGCTCCATCACGGCGAACACCGCCTTCATCAGAGGCTGGCGCCGCTGCTCGGGCGCCTCCCCCGGGGCCGCCTGCCGCCGCGACTCGGGGAGCCAGATCCAGGCCGAGATTACGTTGAGGGTGCAGAGGCCGGCGGCCACGAAGCCCGGCCCCCAGGGTCCGAGATGGGCGGCGAGCGAACCGATCAGCGGGCCGATCATGACGCCGGCGTTGGTGGCGGCGCTGATCCAGCCCAAGGCCTTGGCCCGCTCCTCCGGAGGCACCGCGTCGCTGACGTAGGCCTGCACGACTCCGGTCGTCCCACCGCCCGCTCCCTGCACCAGCCGGAAAAGGAAAAGGAGCCAGATGGTGTTCGCCAGCCCGAACAGAGCGAAGGCTATCGCAGAGGACGCGAGGCCCACGAGCAGCGCCGGCCTCCGGCCGTAGCGGTCGGAGAAGCGCCCCCAGAGCGGCGCAGTGAGGAGCTGGGCAAAAAAGAACGACGAGATGAGCAGGGTGATCACCACCGGCCGCGCCCCCAAGTGCTTGGCGTAGAAGGGGAGAGTCGGCAAGACGATGAGGAAGCCGATCATGTCCACGAAGACCGTGGCCATGAGGACCGAAAGTTGCTTGAGTGAGCTGGACTCCATGACTCTCTTTCAGGCCGCCTCGCCCTGCCCCCAGAGCAGGAAGGCCGCGGCGCTCGCGGTCATGAGGAGGACGCCGTAAGCCGCCGCCATCCCCAGGTTCTGCAAACGCAGGCTGGAGAGGATCTCGATGGAGATGGGGCGGGTATCAAAGGTGTAGAGGACGATGGAGACCACGAAGTCCCCGAGGGCGGTGATGAACGCGAGACCGGCGCCGGCGGCGAGAGCCGGGCGCAGCAGGGGAAGTGTCACGTGGAACAACCGGCGCCAGCGGCCGGCGCCCAGCGAGGCCGCGGCCTCCTCCAGCGACGGATCGAGCTGGCGCAGGCCGGCGAGGGCCGCCCGGCCGGTGAGCGGCAGGTTGCGCACCAGGTAGGCCAGCGGCAGGATCCACGGCGTGCCGATGAGCACGAAACGGCCGAGCCACGGCTGGTGCGCGCTGAACGTGGTGGCCAGGGCCACGGCGAAAACGGTGCCGGGGACGGCCCAGGGCACGGCGATCATCCCCTCGAGCAGGCCGCCCAGGCGGTCGCGACGGGCGGCGGCGTAGCGGGCGGCGGCGAATCCCAGGGCCAGCGCCGCCAGAGTGGCGGCGACCGCCATCCACAGCGAGTTCACCACCGGCCGCAGGCGCTCGGACTGGGAGACCAGCGAGCCCCAGTTGCCAAGGTTGAGGACCGGCGGAAAGAACTCCGCCGTCCAGGTGAAAGGCGGCACCAGCGAGACCAGGGCGAGGACGGCGTGGGGAAGCAGCAGGAAAGCCGCCAGCACCCAGCCGAAAAATCCCGCCAGGCCTCGCGCCAGAGGTGTGCGCAGCTGCTTGCGGGCGGGGGCAATTCCCCGCACGCCGGTGCCCACGGAGGTCACGCGATCCGCCCGCCGCATCGCCCTCAAGCCCAGGAGCGCGAGCAGGGCCAGCATCACCGTTTCGACCTGGGCAAGGCCGAGCTCGCCGTTGAGCTTGGAGGCGACGATCTGCGTCGTCATCACCCGAAAGCCGCCGCCAAAAAGGTACGGCGCCGAGAAGGAGGCGAGGGCGGTCATGAAGGTGAGGAGCGCGGCGCCCGCCAAGGCCGGCCGCAGCAGCGGCAAAGTGACCCGATAGAGCGTTCGCCACCGGCTCGCGCCCAGCGAAGCCGCCGCTTCCAGCAGGGCCGCATCCAGCCGCGCCAGCCCGGCCCGGGTAAAGAGATAGAAGTAGACGTACATCGAGTAGGCGTGCACCAACAGGATGGCGCCGGGCCCCACCAGGCGCCACGGCGGCTGGGAGAGCCCCAGCGCCGCTTGCACCGCCCGTGAGGCGAAACCGCTCTCGCCATAGAGGAAGAGGAAGGCGATGACGCCCACCAGCGGCGGCAGCGCGACCGGCAGGGCGACGATGGCGCCCAGCACCCGCCGGCCGGGGAACTCCGTGCGCTCGAAGAGGAAAGCGAGGGGGATGCCCACCAGGGCGGCCAGCCCCACCGAGGCGGCGGAAATCCACAGGCTCCGCCACAGGGCCATCCACTCGTCCCGCCGGTTGAAGAACTCGCCGAACCAGCGCCCCGTCCAATGCCCCGCTCCGCCCAACGCTTCGAGCAGCGTCATCAGCAGCGGATAGCCCACCAGCCAAGCCAGCAGGGCCACGATGCAGAGGGATGGGATTAAAGTGGTTGATCGTTTCACGGCCGTTCCCTTGTACTTCGTCTACGCCTGCGGGAACGTCAAGGTTCTGTAAAACCTCTGGCCCTGCGGAACAACCGCGGAGCCGGTCCTGCCGGATTGGGCGCCACCCGCACGGCGTCGCCGGTGGCGGCGGTGCCGGAGGCGGTGAGCACTTCCACCTCGCCGCCGGCCGCGAGGGCCACCTGATAGTAGGTTACCGGACCGGCGTAGCGCCGCTCGGTCACCCGGCCGGCAAGCGCGTTGGTGTCGCCCGCCGCGGCGAAGGCCAGCGACTCGGGACGGACGACGAGGTCCACCTCCTCGCCCGGCGCGGCGCCTTTCAACTCGGGTGCCCGCGTCGCCGTCCAGCGCGCCGGAGCCGTTCCCTCGGGAGCCGGAACGGGCACCCAGACGGCGCCGTCCCCCTCCAGAACGCTGGGGAGCACGCTCGCCCGGCCGACGAAAGTGGCGACGAAGCGGGTGGCCGGCTGCTCGTAGAGATCTTCGGGCGTTCCCACCTGATGCAGGACGCCGCCGTGCAGCACCGCCACCCGGTCGCCGAGATGGAAGGCCTCTTCCTGCTCGTGGGTGACCAGCACCGTGGTGATTCCCACCCGCCGGATCGATCGCTTGAGCTCGCGGCGGGTGCGCTCGCGGAGGGTGGGATCGAGGTTCGAGAGGGGCTCGTCGAGCAGCAGGACACGGGGCTCGGGAGCCAGCGCCCGGGCGAGGGCCACCCGCTGTTGCTGTCCACCCGAGATCTCCCCCACTCGCCGCGCCTCGTAACCGGGAAGCTCCACCAGATTCAGGGCCGCGGCCACCCGGCGGGCGATGTCCGCGCGATCGCCGCGATTGCCGTGGCCCGCGATCCCGAACGCCACGTTCTCGCCCACCGTGAGGTGGGGAAAGAGGGCGTAGTGCTGGAAGACCATACCGAAGTGCCGGCGCTCGGGCGGCAGGGCGGTAATGTCCACGCCCTCAACTTGAATCCGGCCGCGGTCCGGCGCCTCGAAGCCGGCGATCAGACGTAGGGCCGTCGTCTTGCCGCTTCCCGACGGGCCCAGCAAGGCGACGATTTCCCCCTTCGTCACCTCCAACGACAAGCCGCGGAGGACGGTCTGGGCGCCGAAGCTCTTGTCGAGCTGGTCGAGGGTGAGGAAGGCAGTCATTTCCCCACCCCCCGCGCCGCCGTCCCCTCGGCATGACCGTCCCGGAGATTCTCAAACGGCTCCCAGCCAATGTAGAGACGCCCCGCGGGGAACCCCGTGGGGCGTCTCCGCGGCGGCAAAAACCGTTCAGGTTTCTCATCAGACGCCCCGCGGACACGCTGTGGTAAACCGGATCGTCCTCTCCGCCTCGGAGACGCCCCACGGGGTTCCCCGTAGGGCGTCTCTACAGTAAGGCCCTCGACGAAGCGCGGAGGGAGGCGAGGACCCGACCGGAATCGCGGCAGGCAAGAAGAACCGACGATGAAGCGCGGAGGACGGCGCGGGAGTTCCGGCATGGGTTTCAAGGCTTGGGGCCGTGCCCGCGCACGGTGCGGTCCCAGCTGGCCATCCAGGCCTGGCCGTTCTTGGCGATCAAGGTCCAATCCACGTCGGCCGGCACCATCTCCTTCAAGACGTCCTTCGCCCACTGCGGCAGGCGCTCGGGCGGCAGGTCGGTGCGCGCCGGCAGGCGGAAGGCTTCGCGGGCCGCCAGCTCCTGACCTTCGACGCTGCCGATGAAGTCGATGAACGCCCGCGCCTGGGCAACGTGCGGCGCGTTCTTCACCATGCCGATCGAATCGTCGATCACCGGCGTGCCGCTCTTCGCGAAACGATAGCCCAGGGGGGCGCCGCGCTTCGCCTGCCAGAGCATGTCGGTGAGCTCCCAGACGGTGACCAGCCCCTCCTGGCGGTTGAGCTTCTCCAGGAGAAGAGCCGGGTTCTGCACGTACTCCTTGGTCTGGCCGTCGAAGCGGCGCAGCCAGTCCCAACCGCGGTCGAGATTCCCCGTCTCCTTGACCGAGCGCGAAAGGATCGTGCCGAAAAGGGTGCGCATGGTGCCGCTCGCCAGCGGATCGCGGAGCAGGATCTTCCCCTTCCAGCGCGGATCGAGGAGGTCGTCCCAATCCTTCGGCGCCTCCTCCGGCTTCACCGCCTTGGTGTTGAAGACCAGCACGGGCGCCGTGCGATAGGAGCCGAAGAAGAGGTTCTGGGCGTTTCGGCTGACCGCTGGAATGGCGTCCGCCCACGCCGGCCGGTAGGGCGCCAGCAGCCCATCCTCGGCGCCGCGGATAAAGATGGTCTGGGGACCGCCATACCAGACGTCGGCCTGCGGATTGGCGGCCTCGGAGCGGATGCGGTCGTAAACCTCCTGCGAGCCCATGTCGAGCCAGCGAACGTCCACTTCCGGGTGCTTGGTTTCGTAGGCCTTCTCCATCAGGGCCAGCAGGTCGCTGCCGTGAGGCGAGTAGACGGTTAGCGGCAGACGGCCGTCGCCGCAGCTCGCGGCGAACAGGGCGAGCAGGACGGTGGCGCGGAGCGGGAGTCGGATTCCGTTCATGGATGAACGAGTCTATCCGTTTTTCGGCCCCGGCTTGGCAGGCTTGCTCGTCTTGACCGGCTTGCCGGC
The DNA here is from genome assembly GCA_035472915.1 of Thermoanaerobaculia bacterium. Classification (GTDB taxonomy): domain Bacteria; phylum Acidobacteriota; class Thermoanaerobaculia; order Multivoradales; family UBA5704; genus DATARR01. The sequence continues at coordinate 789 of DATIOS010000086.1, read as the reverse complement.
GGTCTTGGCCGCCGGTCCCGAGGTCTTGCCGAGCGCCAGCAGGTTGGCGAAGAGCCGGTACGCCCCCGGCACTCCGGCGGGGAGCTGGCGGAAGAAGGCGAGGCCGGTATAGACGTAGATTCCCTTGTCCACCTTGGCCACCAGCAGGCCGCCCTTGAGGTCCGAAGTGTCCGGGTCCTTCATCGACAGCAGCGGCGTGTAGGCCGGGTCCCAGGTGTGGGCGAAGTAGAGGCCGCGCTCCTGGATCCAGCCGTCCCAGTCCGCCGGGCCGATCTTGTTGGGCAGGTTGAAAACAGGGCTCGCCGGATCGAGGATCTGAACCGCCGCCGTCTCGTCCGTCACCCGGTCGTGGGGGCGGGCGATCTCGAGAGGGAAGGGGGCGTACTTACCCTCGATGAACGGGTACTGCTGGTATTGCACGATCACCAACCCGCCCTGTCTCGCATAGTCCAGGAGTCGGCGATTGGCCCGCAGCAGGGACGGGTTGGTCTCATAGGCGCGGCTCCCCACGACGATGGCGTCGTAGCGGCTGAGGTTCGCCGACTCCAGGTCGACGGGGCCGAGCATCGAGAGAGGTACCCCGACCTGGTGCAAGAACTCGGGGACGCGGTCCGAGGCGCCACGCACGTACCCCACGCTTTTCAGGGCCGGCAGCCGCAGATCGGCGAAGCGCAGGTCCACCCGGGCCGGCACCGGCCGCGGCGTGGCGCGGATGTGAGGATAGTCGACCACCGGCACGGCCAGATCGAAGCGCCGGCCGTCGTCCAGCACGGCGGCGAGGCGCAGCAC
>DATIOS010000085.1:0-12765 GCA_035472915.1 Thermoanaerobaculia bacterium | reverse complement strand
CGTCGCCCGGGCCACCTCGCGGTAGTGCTGGTAGAGCCCCTCCGGCGTGGGCTTGTTGTAGTAGGGAGTCACGACGAGGAGGCCATCCGCCCCCAGTCCCTCGAGGTCGCGGGCAAGCTCCACGACCTCGCGGGTGTCGTTGCCGCCGCAGCCGGCGAGCACGGGAGTCTTTCCCTGGGCCTCTTCCAGGGTGATCTCGACCACCCGCAGATGCTCCTCGCGGGTGAGAGTGGGGTTCTCGCCCGTGGTGCCGCAGGGGACGAGAAAATGGATGCCGCCTTCGATCTGGCGGCGCAGCAGTCGGCGAAGTGCTTCCTCGTCAAGCGAGAGATCAGACCGGAACGGAGTGACCAACGCGGTGCCGCATCCTTGAAACATGGCTTTCTCCATACGCGCTCGGGGGAAAGGACTCATGCGCGCGTCCAACATTCTAAGTCTCCTGGCGAACGATCTCTTCCCAAACCTGGCTGAACTCGAAAAATCCCCGCCGTCCGATCATCCAGCGGGCAGCGCGCAGCGCGCCGTGGGCGAAGCCGGCCCGGCTGCGGGCGCGATGCTCCAAGGTGATCGTGTCCGCCTCCGAATCGAAACCGATCTGGTGGGTGCCGGGGATCGAGCCCGCCCGGTTGCTGGCGCCGTCGATGGGACGATGGTAGCCAGCCTCCTCCATCACCTTCTTGATCTGGAGCAGCGTGCCGGAAGGCGCGTCCTTCTTCTTGCTGTGGTGGATCTCATAGGCCCAGGCTTCATAGGCGGTCTCGTGGGCCAGCAGGCGCGCCGCGGCCTCGGCGAGGCGATAGAAAACCATCACGCCGACCGAAAAGTTGGCGCCATACAGGAAGCCAGCGTCGTAGCGTTCCACCGCTTCGCGCAATGCAGAGTGATGAACGCCCCAGCCGGTGGTGCCCACCACCAGGGGAACGCCCAGGGCCGCGAGCCGCTCGGCGGTGGCCGGAACGGCCGCGGCGACAGAGAAATCGATCGCCACGTCGATTCCCTCGAAGCGCTCGGCGGTGATGCCGGCGCCGCCGGCGTTGTCGCGGCTCGCCAAACGCAGCGCCACTTCAAACCCATGGTCCGGAGCTAGCTCCGCCAGCAGCTTGCCCATTTTGCCGTAGCCAATCAAGGCCAGACGATTCATTCCACCACCTCGTCAATTCCGCCGGGAAGCAGCTCTTCGTGAAGGGCCGCCACCAGCTCCAGAAGTTGCTCCTCGTCGGCCAACAGGCGGACGGTCGGAGCGGCTACGCCTTGGACGACCAGCCGGGGCTCGAAATCTCTGCCCGCAGCGAGAGTCCGCGCGACCAGATCCGGCGACGTGGCGAAATCCTCCGAAACCAGGGACACGACAAACCGGCCGCGGTGAATCCATACCTCGGCAGATTTCCCTACGGCCGCCAGCAGCGCCAGGTGGACATCGGAGAGCCTGTCCTCATGATCCAGAGCAAGCTCGCCCTGGCCGTCGAGCGCCAGAAGGGAGGGGCGGAATCGCTCGCAGACCTCGAGAAGAGAAGGAGTCAGACTCTCGCCGTCTGCAGGCTGAGTGGCCAGGGCGGAGATCAGATGCGCGTTGGACCTGCAGGCGATGGACTTGACGGCGGGAGGCGCATCCGGATTGCGCCGGCCGATGATCGTGCCCTCGGCGCCCGGATGCCGGGAGTCCTTGATGCGGATGGGAACGTTCGCCCGGCTGGCCGGCCCCAAAGTGCCGTAGTGAGGCTTCTTGGCGCCCGAGCAGGAGAGCTCCAGGGCCTCGGCAAAGGAGAGCGTGCGCACCCGCCGGGCTCCCGGGTAGAGCCGGGGATCGGCAGTCCGCATGCCGTCGACGTCCGTCCAGATCTGCACCTCCTCCGCGCCCAGGGCGGCGCCGACGATGGCGGCGGAGAAATCCGAGCCCTCCTTGCCGAGCGTAGTGGTCACTCCCTGGATATTGGCACCCACATATCCGCCCACCACCGGCACCGTGCCCTGGCGCAGCAGCGGCAAAAGAGACGAACGCAGCCGGGCGTTCGTGGGTCCATAGAGCGGCTGGGCGCGAGTGAAGTCGTCGTCCGTCACGAGAACCCGCCGGCAGTCCACCCACGAGGAATCGATGCCGGCGTGAGAGAGCGCGAAAGAGAGGATGGCGCTCGCCAGCAGCTCGCCGTAGCCCGCGACCGTATCCGCAGCCCGGGGCGAGAGCGAGCGGGCCGCCATGATCTCGTCGAGACGCGTCCGCAGCTCGTTGAACCACGGATCGAGCATCGCGTCGAGAGCCGGCCGGCCGGAAGGCGGCACCACGGCGTAGGCCTCGCGGCGATGATACAGCTCGATCTGATCGAAAAAAGAATGGACCTTGTCCGCATCGCCGGCCGCGGCCGCCTCGGCGCACCCCAGCAGATTGCGGGTGGTCAATGCCATGGCCGAGACCACCACCACCGGCCGGCGCTCCTGGCGACCCCGAATGATCTCGCCCACTCGTTCGATCGCCTCGGCGGTGTTCACCGAGCTGCCGCCGAACTTCATGACGATCATGGGAGGGGGCTCCCTGGGCAAAGCCCCGACTCTGCCTTGGAGGCCCCCCACCCAAGACCCTCATCACCCCGGCCCTCTTCTCCCAGCCTCCCCCCCGCGTCCATCCTCAGATCAACCCCTCACTCTTCATCAACTCCGCATTCAGCACCGCCGCCCCCGCCGCGCCGCGCAGCACGTTATGAGAGAGAGCGGCGAACTTCCAGTCCAGAACGGTACATTCCCGGAAGCGGCCGACGGCGGTGGCCATCCCCCGCTCGATGCCGGCGTCCTTGCGAGTCTGCGGACGATCCGGCGCATCCATGAGGTGAATTGGCTGCTTCGGCGCCGAGGGGAGACCGCGCTCCTGCGGTAGTCCCGAGAAGGCGGCGAGGGCGGCCAGCAGCTCCTCGCGGCTCGCCTTCTGCTCCAACTCGACGCTCGCCGTCACCAGGTGGCCGTCGATCGTGGGCACCCGGTTGCAGTTGGCGCTGACGGTGAAGGGGAGGGGCTCAATGCGGTCGCCGTCGAGATCGCCCAGGATCTTCTGCGGCTCCGTCTCGACCTTCTTCTCCTCGTCCCCCCCTATATAAGGAATGACGTTGCCCAGGATGTCGAGCGACGGCACACCCGGATAGCCGGCGCCGGAGACGGCCTGGAACGTGGTGACCAGCACCTTCTTGATACCGAACGGCTTCAAGGCGGCGAGCGGCATCACCAGCACCACGGCGGCGCAGTTGGGATTGGTGACGATGGCGCCCGTCCATCCCCGCTCGCGGCGCTGCGCAGCGAGGAGCCCCAGATGGCCGGGATTGATCTCCGGCACCAGCAGCGGCACGTCCGCGGCCATCCGGTAGTGACTGGAGTTCGAGACCACGATGTGGCCTGCGGCGGCAAAGTCGCGCTCGATCTCCCCCGCCAGACTGCCGGACATGGACGAGAACACCAGCCGCGGCCCCCTCCCCGGAATGCACTCCTCGACGATCCGCGTCCCGATGTCCGCGGGAGGCCGGCCTTCGAGCTGCCACGCCGTGGCCTCGCCATAGGTCTTTCCCGCGCTGCGGTCGCTCGCCGCCAGCCAGGTCGCCTTGAACCAGGGATGGTTCTCCAAGAACTGAATGAAACGCTGCCCCACGGTACCGGTGGCGCCGAGAATGCCGACCTCGATTTTGTCCATGCCTCACACTCCACTCCTCTGCCTGACGTGGGCACTGCGGCCCGCCACGGAGGTAAGACAGTTTACCGGGCGAGAGATCAAAGAGGGTATCCCAGTAGGAGGGATCGCGTCCCCCCAACCTTCTCGCCTGGACCAGCAACCAGATCCTGCAGACTGGGATTGAGTATAGAATTTTGGGGGCATGTGCCCAAGCCCAAGGCGCCAGAGTACGGAAACACCTTGTCGGCTGGCCAGAAAGTAGAGATCCCCAGATGACTCAATTGCTCGAACAGGCTTTCACCAAAGCATCACAGCTTTCTTCCGAAGAGCAGGACACCATTGCCTCGCTCATCCTGAGAGAGATCGAATCCGATCAGCGTTGGGACGACGCCTTCGCAAGGAGCCAGGATGCTCTTTCCCAGCTCGCCGATGAGGCGCTGGCCGAGCATCGAGCGGGCAGGACCAAGCGGCTCAATGTGGACGAGTTGTGATCTCTTACACAACGGACGGATTCTGGAAATCTTACAGAAGGCTGACTGAAGCTGTCCGGAAACAGGCGCGAGAGGCCTACCGGCAGTTCGAGATGAATCCTCATCATCCGAGCCTGCACTTCAAGCGGGTACACTCAAGCAGACCGATATACTCGGTTCGAGTGAATTTGGACTATCGAGCAGTGGGCATACGAGATGGCGAAGAGATCGTATGGCACTGGATAGGTCCACACGATGAGTATGAAAAGTTGATCGGACGGATGTAGACGTTGCCGTTCCACGGCCAGATCCTCGGCCCGAAGAGACGGACGTTCGCGTGCACTGATCGATGCCCCTGTGCTAATCTCGCGCCGCCGCCATGTTCAGTGTCGCAACACCTCTAGTCTTCATCAGCGCGAGCCATAAGGATGACGAGTGGCGCCAGCGTCTTCGCGCCGAGCTGCAAGCGGAGCAGATTGAATGGTGGGATGACTCACGCCTGCCGGCCGGCAGCCTGTGGGAAACCGAGATTGAGGCGGCGATCGAGCGAGCCGCAGTCGCGGTGGTGCTGCTTTCGCCAAACTACCTCTCCTCCGATACAGCCACGAAGGAATTGACGCAGTTGGGCCTGCTGGCCGCGTCGGACCGGCTCTCGCTGTTTCCAATCGTCCTGTTTCCTTGTCCATGGGAGCAGTTCGCGTTTCTGCGAAAGGTTCAGATCTGGTCGTCAGCCAGACCCGTTGGAGAGCTCCACGCCGAGGCCCTCGATCGGGAATTCGATTTGATCGCCCGGGCGATTGCGGCGGCGGCGACGCAGACTCGCGCTCGTCCAGTCTGGCGGTTTTCAGACTCGGCCCGGGACGTGCTCAAGCGGGCACGATCGCTCGCCGAAAAGAGCGACCGCGCCGGCGTGACATCGAGCTGCCTGCTGTTCGCTTTCGCCGAGCAGGCGGGGCCAACTTTCGACACAGCCCGCTGGGTCCGAGATACGTTGAATAGCACTGGCCGCTACGACGAAGCCTTCCGCACGTTTCTCCGCGACTCCTCAGGGGATCGAACACGTCAGGCCGCCAGCGACGGCGGCGCACTGCTCGGCCGAGCCAGTGACAACGCCAGCCAGATCCTGGTGCGCGCGTTGGAAATATCCAGGCGCGTGTCGACGCTGTCAGACAGCGTGCATCAACGCCATTTGTTCGCGGCTCTGCTCACAACGCCGGACAGTGACGCCGCCGTCCCACAGATTGCCCGCAGCCGTCTGCAGCGGCTGGGCATCGATCTCGCGTCGCTCCAGGCGGAATTCCGCCAGTTCGTGCGGGTGCAGGTAGATGCCGACGAAAACCAGGCGGAGTGGGATGCGATTCTCGTACCTGTCATGAGCCAAGCGCCCGCGCCGCCTCCAAAGACTGCGCCGTCTGCGCCGGAACCGCCGGAACCGCCAGCCGAGGATGAGGAGCTCCCATCTTCGTCGGAACCGCCGCCTGCTTCGGAACCACCCCCTTCGCCGGAACCGGAGTCGAAACCGGCGAGCACGTTTGTCGCCGGTACTGCAGGCTATGCCGCCGACTTCTGCGGCGTCGGTGGCACGCGTCCCGTTCCCGATCATCTGGGCGTTGACGCGATGGCCAATCTCCTCGCCGATCTCATCGCGCTACGCGAGACCAAACTGCCGCTTGCGGTCGGACTCTTCGGGAACTGGGGTTCAGGCAAGAGCCACTTCATGAACCTCATGGATCGGCGTCTGAAGGCGCTGATGGACGAGGAAGAGAAGCGGCCGAAGGTCGCGCCGTCCAAATGGTGCGGCGAAATCGTCCCCATCTACTTCAACGCCTGGCACTACGTCGATTCGAACCTCTGGGCGAGTCTCGTCTCCCAGATCTTCGAGAGCCTCTTCGATCATCTCAGCCCGAAAAAGGGCAACGAGCTCGCGGAGGTGCAGAAGCTGCTCGAGCAGGCTTCCGGCGCGACCGCGCGCGCCGCCGAAGACGTGGCCATCGCGCGCAGCGAGACCGTGCAGGCGAAAGCGGAAGTCGGTATTGCCCAGCAGAGCCGTGTCGCGCAGGAAACCTTCGTCGACGGGCTGTTGAACAGCCTGAAGAACCTCCTCCCTGAGGTAACGCAGGCCGAGCTTCAGCCTCTCGTCGACCTGTTCGACGTGCACAAAGAAGTGGCCACCATTGCCGACTTGCGTAGCGTCGTTCGCGACGCGCAGTCGATCGGCGGACGCGTTCGCGCGCTCTGGAACAGCGTCTGGCGGCAGCCCGGCCGCCGTTGGCGGCTCGCGTGGCTCACCGCGGCGCTCGCCGTCGCCGCCGGATTGCCGTTCGCCCTGGCAGCGCTCGTTCCGGCAATCAAGCCGTGGCTGGAGCAGCTTGGCCACACTCGCGCCGGTGTACTAACCGTCGCAGCTTCGCTGATCGAGGCAACGCGGCGCTTCGCACGCGAAGCGGGCCAAGGGGTCGACCAGTTGAAGAAGTGGGAAGCACGCGCCTCAGCCGAGCAGCAAAGGATGGCGGAGACCGACGACGTCAAGCGCGCCAAGGCCAACAGCGCCGCTGCGGCCGCTCGCGAGGAGTCGGCGAAGAGCAGGCTGGCGGAGGCGCAGGCGAGAGAGCAACAGCTGCGGGAACAGGCGGCGAGCCTCACTCCCGAACGCCGCATCGGGCGGTTCATCGAGCAGCGGGCGCAGTCTTCCGACTATCGCGGTCAGCTCGGCCTCGTCAGCCTGGCGCGGCGCGACTTCAAGGAGTTGAGCGATCTCTTTGCCGACGCCGATGCCCTGGATGAACGTGTTAAGGCGCTGAAGAAAACGGGAGACAAGCAGAAGCAGCAGGAGGCCTCCCAGCTCGAAACGCTGAGCAAGTCGATCGATCGCATTGTCCTCTTCGTCGACGATCTCGACCGATGTCAGCCGGAAAAAGTTGTAGATGTTCTGCAGGCCGTCCACCTGCTGCTGGCGTTTCCGTTGTTCGCTGTCGTCGTCGGCGTCGACCAGCGGTGCCTGCGACAGAGCCTTCGCATGCAGTTCAAGGGCCTGCTGACGCAGGAATCAGAAGGTGGGCGGATGGAGGGCAAGCTTCTGACCCTCGATGATGACGAACGTCCGGCGACACCCCTCGACTATTTGGAGAAGATCTTCCACATCCCGTTTCACCTTCCCGCGATGGAAAGGGCAGGCTTCGGCACGTTGATGGAGAAGCTCACCGAGCCGTCAGCGTCGGCTGCGGCGCCGGCAGCGAATGACGTCGAACAGGAGGCCGGTCCGGCAGCGACGCCGCCCGTCACCGCCGGCGCTCCGATCCTGCAGGCACAGGAAGACGTCGTTGCCGCGTCGACACCGACCGCCGATCAGGCTGCGGGTCGCACCGAGCCATCCGTCCCGCCACCGGCTATGACTCAGCCGCGAGCGGTGGTCGCTGATTCGCCGACCTTGCCCTTGCTACAGCAGCCTCCGGCGCCATTGGTTGGCAGCGTACCGCTTCATCGCTGGGAGCGTGACGCGCTCAAGGATTATCATGCGCTGATCCGGACGCCGCGGGGTGCGACCCGTCTGCTCAACACCTATCGGCTTGTGCGCGCCAGCATCCCGATCGAGGAATGGGATCGCTTCCGCGGCGACGAAGCCAGGCATGGTGAGTTCCGCATCGCGATGCTGCTACTCGCGTCGGCGGCGGGCTACCCGGCGGTCGCGCGGGAATGGTTCGAGGCCCTGAGGAACGGCGTCCCGGCGACGTTGTCCGCCCCCGACAGCGACAAACTCCGCCAGGTCTACGACGACACGTTCCCGGTGGACGGGACTCCGCCGACCAAAGAGCAGTTCGTACGGTGGCTCGATCGCGTCGAGCGGTTCACGTTCTAGCGAGGTCATTCCTGTTAGTTGCAAAACAGGGTCGGTTTGTTGCAAACCGGCCTTCCGCGGAGGTCGCCGCCGGTTCCGAGACGGTCCCGAGCCAGCGGCGAGTTGCAAGCCGGCGATTCGGAAGGGCCTGCCGGGCTCAATTTGTTGCAAATAGCCCTTCCCCGGGCTCTGCCGGACGCTCAGGACAGGCCGAGGAGCAGCGGTTTGTTGCAAATCGGCAGCTTTTTGATGCAAATGTCGGCCAGTTTGCAAACAAAAGAGAGTCCGGCGAGCGTCCGGAACGCTGACTTGCAAAAAATAGCGGCCGGTATGCAACTAATTACCAGCGGCTTGCAACTCGCCGCTGGCGGTATGCAACAGACCGCCAGCGGCGAGAGGGTTACCGGCAGCCATTTGCATCAAATGAACCCTTGTTTGCAAACAACGGGCAGCATTTTGCAAACGCTGGAGAGCTCCCGGAAGAGGCTGGAAGCTCCACGATGGGCGCCGAAGTCTGGCAGCTCAGGGTCTGAGCTGCCAGATAGGGCGAACGACTCCGGCCGGCGGCGAGACGTGGGCTACGAGCCCACACCCTCCCGCTTCACTTCGATCGGCTTTCTCCGCCGGCCGCCAGCCGGAGCTTGGCGTCACGCCAGCGCGTGAACCAGCGGCGCGCCAATCTTGAAGGTCCCCTTCGATCCATCGCTTGGAAACCCGCGTCAACGGACCTTGCGTTCTTTGACGCGGGTCGCGGTCGCGGGATCATTCCTGTCAGCGCGCCAGGTCGGATGGTTGAAATGGATCACAAAATCGCCGTTGTACGAGGCGACAGCGTTATCAAATACCACCTTGCCGATGGGACGCCAACCGCTGAAGGTGCGCCGCTGAAACACCGCAGTGCCCCGGGTCGTTCCCTCATCCGCCACTTCAATTTGGAAGGTGAGCGTCCGTTTGGGCGCCGGATCGCCGCGGTCGAAGATCTGCGCCATGATTTCGTCGCGGAAATCCAATCCCTCACCAGCGACCTTGGGCTGGCCGGGCGCCATCAGGAGACGCATGAAGGCGGGGGCTCGAGTGGGCTCGTCCTGCGGCTTGCCGAGCTCCGCGATTTGATAGAGCTGGCGGATCGTGGGTTCCTTGTCGGCACGCAGGAAGTCAAGACCCGAAAGCATCAAGATCGGCATCCCGACGCCGCGCCGCCAGAGGTGCGTGTCAGCAGCGTTGCGCAGCTCCGCGTCGTTGATGAATTCGGTCTTTTCTCCACCGAAGTCCTGCTGGGTGAAGAAGCTGGCGGTTTGCAGGGGCTCGGCATGGCCAGGGTCCGTGGTCGGGAAGAGCTTGCCAACCAGCGCCAACGACCGCATGTGGCCGCGCCGGGTCTCCGTGCAACAGGTTGAATAGCGGCCGACGGTGAGGGCCCGGCTCCCCTTGCGGAAGTAGCCCGAGTACGGAGTCTCTTCGGTGATCTCCCACAACCCCGTGAGGCCAACGCCGTTCGGATGGAGTAAGCGGCGAACCCCCTTTCCGTCCGTGCCCCAGCGCAAGTCGGCATGGGAATCGACGGTGCGTACGCTGGCTTGGCGAAGCACCCGAAGAATGCTTCGGAAGGTAACTTCGTAGGTGGGCAACGGCGGCTCGCCCGCGCCGCCCCAGACCTTTTGGTAGGGATTGGCGAAGAGGGCATCCCGCACTTCGGAAAAGCGTGATCCGTGATAGGCGCGGTCTTCTTCCGTCACCTGCTGCGTGCCAAGAGATTTGGTCGCGCATGAATTGGCCGCACGCGCAGGACGACTGGCACCGATCCAGAGGGCGGTGGCAAGGACGGCGGTAAGGGCGATGGCTCCGTTCAAGAGACTCTCCTTTGCCCGGTGAGGTCGTTCTGAGGGGGCCTCATCAGTTTAAGTTAAATCGTAGAATAGGGAAACAAAGAGCAGCACTCTCCGCAACCGTTCAAAGAAATATTCGCCTCAGGCGGCGCTTCTCTGACTGGACATGCGGAGTCGTCGCCAGAAAAGGATGCGGTATAGTGTTGGTGTCTTCACCGCGAAAGGAGCCGCCATGGCCTCGACCGTCGGGACCCTTACCGCTGTCCTTCTGTTGGGCGCCGTTCCACTCGCGGTGCCGGCCGCCGACCCGCCACCGCTGCCCGCGCTCAGCGAGCCGGGGCAGACCCAGGCGCCCACGGTCTACGCCGAGCGGCGCCGAGCGCTCATGGATGCCATGGGGGAGGGCGTGGCGGTCGTCTACTCCGAAGGCGAGGAGGACGGGTTCGGCTACCGGCCGTCCGGGGACTTTTTCTATTTGACCGGGGTCGAGGACGCGGGCGCGGTCCTGGTGCTGGCACCCAAGGAGCGCACCTACAGAGAGTTCCTCTTCCTCAAGACCCGCGACCCCGAATGGGAGCGCTGGACCGGCGAGCGCGAACCCCTGGGAGCAGCGCTGCGCAAGAAGTACGGCTTCGAGAGGATTTTTCGCGATCGCAACAACGGAATGCTGAGCCTGGTGGTGAACCTCGCCACGCGCTCCCCCACCCTCTGGCAGGTGGTGCGGCCAACTTTCGACGACGACGCCAAACCCAAGGACCTCGAGCTCTACTCGAAGGTGGGCGACAAGCTGCCGGGAGTGAAGGTCAAGAGCCTCGGTTGGACGCTCGCCAACCTGAGGGCGCGGCACTCGCCGGACGAGCTGGCGATCATGCAACACGGCATCCACCTCACCGAAGAGGGCTTCCGCGCCGCGATACGCCTGGTGCGGCCGGGAGCGTCCGAGGGCGCGGTACGGGCCGAGGCGGAGCGGGTGTGGCGCACGGCCGGGAGCCGGCGGACGGCTTACTCGAGCATCGTCGGCTCGGGCGCCAACTCGACCATCCTCCACTACCCGCGGAGCGAGCGGGTGATGAAGGACGGCGAGGTGCTGCTGATGGACATGGCGTGCGAGTACGCCCACTACGCGACCGACATCACCCGCACGGTGCCGGTCAACGGCCGCTTCACCGCCGAGCAGCGCAAGGTGTACGACGTCGTCCTGGCAGCGCAGGAGAAGGCCCTGGCGATGGTCAAGCCCGGGATCTATCACGAGGACTTCGACAAGGCCGCGCGCGATGTGGTCGAAGCGGCCGGCTACGGCGATTACTTCATCCATGGGCTTGGCCATTTCGTGGGCCTGGACGTGCACGACGCGGGGGCCTACCAGGAGCCGCTCGCGGCCGGCATGGTCCTTACCATCGAGCCCGGAATCTACCTGCCCGACAAGGGTTTCGGCGTGCGCATCGAGGACGAGGTACTGGTCACCGAGACCGGCGCGCGCCTCCTGACCGGCGGTCTGCCGCGCACGGCCGAAGAGGTGGAGCGCTGGATGGCGAAAGCGGCTGCCAAATAGGTCCTCAGTCCTGCGCTACCGCCATGGCCCTCGGCGTGAAGGCTTCGTAGAGCGGGCGCCCGGCATAGCTGTCCGGTAGCGGTACGCCGAGAGCCCAGAGCACGGTGGCGGGAACGTCGAGCAGCGACGGCTCGTCCAGATCGTCGCCACAGACCGCGCCGCCGGCGAGGAGCAGTGGAATCGTGCGGTTCAGCGGATGGTCGCCATCATGGTCGCGAGGCTCCAGGCCGCCACCGCCATGATCGGCGAGGGCGATGAGCAGCGTGCCGGGATCCCGCTCCACGTCGGCGATCGCCGCGAGCAGACCCAACGCCTGATCGAGCCGGTGAGCGGCCCGAGCGTACTCGCCGGACATCCATCCGTGCGCATGTCCGGCGACGTCGGCGTCGGTCCAATGCAGGAAGATCAGGCCCCGCTCCTGCACCAGCATCTGTTCCCAGGAAGCGAAGAGAACTTCCCGGCAGCTCCGCCCCGAGAACGAGGAGACGCCGATACCCAGGAAACGGCCGACTCGTTTGGCAAAGCCTCGGAATATCCAGGGCAGCCGAGGGAGAAAGCTGCTCGTGGGCAATCCCGCCTCGGCGAGCACTTTCGGCAGCGGCTGCAGCCTCCCCTGGCTGCGGGGCAGATGAAAATGATCGCTGCGCAATCCATGCATTTCCGGGTCGGCGCCGGTGAGCAGTGAGGCCAGCGCCGCGGTGGTGATGCTCGGCGACACCGTAGTGCCGCAGAGCGAGGAGGCACCGAAGTTTGCGAGCTGCTGCCAGCATCGCAGGCCCAGCGCCGGAATCGCATCGGCGCGCAGCCCGTCGAGGACGACCAGGACGACTCGGCGGATGTCAGGGTAATGATAGAACATGAGCCTCCTTCGCGATTGCGTTCGATATACCTATCCCCCTGAAAGAATGAGCGTTGCTCGTGACGAAACGCACCTGCCTGCGTGTCGCCCGCGTAACAATGTGATTGCAGAGGAAGATTTTCCTGGAATCACCAAAAGACAAGGTGGAGGAAAGCTGCCGGGATCTCGCGGTAGACTTCGCGGAAATGCTTGGCCAGAAGGAGCCGATTTTGCCAAAATCTTTGCTCGACTGTGCGGATCTGAAGCTCGGACTGTTTTCCGCGAACTGCTCGTCCGGGCTGGCGGTGACCAAGATCTCTGACCGGTGGCAGGCGACATGGGATGACAATCTCAGGCTCGCGCGTCTCGCCGATGACGTCGGGATCGACTTCATGCTGCCCATCGCCCGCTGGATCGGATACGGGGGTGACACGAACTTCCACGGGGGCGTGCTCGATCCCGTGGCGCTTGCCGCCGCTCTGCTCGCCGAGACGAAGCGTCTGATGGTGTTCGCGACGATCCATACCGCGTTCCACCACCCCCTGGTGGCCGCGAAGGCGATGGCGCCGATCCGCACCGGTCTTACGAAGGTTGGCCT
>DATIOS010000084.1:0-6628 GCA_035472915.1 Thermoanaerobaculia bacterium | reverse complement strand
AGCTTCTCAGCCGCCAGGTAAATTGGAGCCCGGAGGGCGGCGTTCCCGTAGCCCCAGGTGCAACCCGGGGTGGGAAAGCCGCGATATGAGGTGAAAAACCATAGAGGGTGAGGTGCACCGGACCCATATCGCGCCCCGTTGACTCCCCATTCCCAGAGGTCATGGTCGAACTGCGCGGTCGAGGTGCCGAGAGCGGCGATGGCCTCGGCGGTGGTCTTGCCGGCGTTGAAGGCATCGAGGAGCCGGTGGATGCCCGCCCGGCCGTAGCGGTGCTCGACGTAATGAAGGGTCCAGCGCGACTCGTCGTAGCCAATGGCGACGAGCGCGGGCGAAAGGCTGCCGATGGCAGGCTCCAGCAGCGGGAAACCGAGCAGGTTGGCTTTGTCCCGATAGCCCTGGATGGGATTGACGTTCTCCTGCATCATTTCGACGTGTTGCGCCAAGCCCTCCTGGAACCAGTGCGGCGCCCGGCTGCCCGTTCGCTCGGCGATCATGGCGTGGGCCAGCTCGTGAGTGAGGATGCTGACGACGAACGGCACGAATTTCGGGGCATCGCCAAGCGGCACGCGGATCTTGCCGTCGTAGAGGCCGAGGATGTCGAGACCCGGCGAGTAGCCGGCCTGAAAGTCGTCGAAGTGCAGGAGGTGGACCTCCGTGATCTTCGACGAGCTCAGGGGAATCCACGCTTGCAGTCGGCTGCGCTCCGCCTCCAGGATGCGGGCCGCGTCCTGGGCGAAAGGTTCGCCGCGCGACGGCGGGTAGTGGATCTCGAAGTGCGGGCTGCGATAGACCTGCGACGAAGTCGCCAGCCGCTTCTCCATCTGGAGCTGGCGGACACGCTCGTCGCCGGCCTCGAAGGGAAGCTCCGAGTTGGCCTTGGCCACCAGCTTGAGTGCGGTATCGAAATTCCCCTCGGCCGCCAGCAGATCGGCCAGCTGGTAGAGCGTTTCGGGATCCATTCGCTGGCCGGCACGTTCGCCCTGGACGACCCGCACCAGCAGGTCGCGAGCGTCCCCTGCGCGCCCCGCCCGCCGCAAGGCCTCGGCGCGGAGCCGCAAGAGCCCGGACGGCAGGCTCGCGACCTCCTGAGCGAGGCCGTCGGTCAGCGCCAGCAGGTCGGCCCACCGTTGCCTTCCTGCCAGGGCCTCGGCGGTGCCCTCTGTTTGGCGCCGCAGCGACGGCTGGGCGAGGGCTCCCGGGGTGCGGGCCGCCGCCACGAGAGACGGCAGGCCGGCCAGCAGCTTCTCCTCCCGCTCGTCGTTCCACAATCCGGCGTGATCGACCCTCGTACCTTGTGGCGCCAGGTCGCATCCGCCGGGCACGCGCAGCTCGGCCGGGCCGCGAGTCAGCCGCAAGGTCTCGCCCAGCAGGCGCGACTCGAAACCAGCCGGCGGCGACAAGGCGCGGCGGGAGACCTCCGCGCAGCTCACGACGGGCTCCGCCACCGAGTCCAGATGCACGAGCCGGCGGATCTGGGAGTTCTGGAAGAAGGCGAGCAGCACCGGCCGGTCCATCACCGCCGAGCGCGGGCTCGGCTGTAACCTCCAGGCGGTGCGGAAGTAGCCCTCCCCTTCCGCTTGCCGATGGTCGAGCACCGCCAGCTCCGCCAGCGCGAGGTAGGTGTCGGCCCGCCTTGAGCCGAGATCCTGGAGCTGGCGCAGGAAGCCGCGGGCATGCTCCTGGAATCCAAGCACCAGGAAGGCTTGAGCGCTCTCCGACAACAGCCCTTCCTGCAGGGCGCCCACGGCAACCGCCCGCTGGTAGGCGGTGGCGGTGGGCATCTCCTGGAGACGAAGGAACGCCAAGCGCGCCCGCAGCAGCTCCGCGAGCGCAACGTTCCCCGGCGAGGGGAATCCTGCGAGCAGCCCGTCAACCCCCTGGAAATCCATGCGCCCGAGGAGATGCTGCGCCCACCAGAGAGTGGCGACGCGGCCGGCGGCGCCGGAGCTCCGCACGGCGGCCGGCGCCGTCTCCGGCACGGTCCCTCCCGGCAAAGTGAGCGCCTGGCGCAGCGGCAACAGCGAACGCAGCTCGGCGAAGGCCGGCTCCCCTCCGCCCTTGACGGCACCGGCCGCGCCCCCTCCAGGCGCCGCCAGCCGGGGCCAGAGGACTCCGGCCAGCGCTCCGGCCAGCAACAGGCCGCCGGCGACACCCAACCCAAGCCCCAGACTGCGCCGGTGGCGCTGCGCCCCCGCCGTCGCCAGGAGAAGCAGGCCGAGGATGGCCGCCGCGCCGAGCGCCCACACGGGCGGCATCCCGAGCCCAGGGGCAGGCGCCACCGGTTTCACATCTTTCTCCTCGGTCGACCCGGAGGCGGCGGCCCTCGCGGCCGCCGGCTCAGCGGAGATCCGCATCGACTCGATCTTCCATTCTCCGCCCTCTTGCACGAGACCGAGAATCAAGGTGTCGTCGAGACCCGAGGGGAACTGCAGACCCAACACGGCGCCGGAGTTGGAGAGCTCGGGAGCGGCGGCCTGAAGCTCCCACTGCGCCTCGGCGGGCGAGCCGGCTCGCACCTCGATCTCGGCCAGCGCGGCTTCCCGCCCCAGCCGGCGCAGAGGCGAGGTCCGCGAGAGGCGATCCCACCAGGCGGCGGGCCCCCGCTCCAGATACTCCGCGGCGAACACCACGCCCTGCCGCTCGGCCTCGGTGAGCGGGCGCGGACCGGCAGGAGCCGGAGCGGCGAGGGCTACTCCCCCGGCAGTCATCACACCGAGGAGGGCCGCGGCAACGGCGACACGCGTCGTGGGCATCATTCGGTTCCTTCGTCGAAATGCAATCGGGACGATCGACATTATAGAATCAACGGTACACACGAGCTTCACAGGAGGTGCGGGCATGCGACGGAAGCTTCCGGCGGGAATGGCGATCATGCTATTGGCAGTCGCCGCGAGCTGTGGCCGGAATGGCGGCAAGCCGCCGGCCGTGCTGCAGGCGACGCCCGAGGCGATCGCCCTCATCCGCGACAACGAAGCCCGCTGCGCCAAGATCGGCCAGGATGGCGTCCAGCGCCTGACCACGGCGGAAGGCGAGCTCGAGCTCAACTTCCGCAGCTACTCGACTTCCCGGACCAAGACCGCGGCGGAAACGAGCTTCCCCACGGAGGAGCCCAAACCTCCCCTCCAACCTTCCGACGTCTTCAAGAGATATCTCGCCGAGGATGCCGCCGAAGAGCTGGCGGCGGCGGACACGGCCCAGCGGGCAATTCAGGATTTGCTGCCGCAGGTCAAAGCCGAGGCGCCTCCCGACCTTGCCGGCGCCGTCGAAGCGCTGTCCGGGGCCCACGACCAGGTCTGCCTGGCCGTGCGCCAGCCGCGGCGGTCGGCGCAGTACCGGGGCACCCTCGATTTCGCCGAGAACGGCTACCGGGCCGCCGAGGAGAAGCTGCGTCCTCTTTATACGGTCAGCGCGACCGACACCCAGTTCGCCCTCCACAAGTACGGCACGAGTCTCGAAGAGGCCAGGATCGCTTCCCGCCGGCGCAACCGCCCGGAGGTCCGCCCCGTCAAGGACTACGATCGCGACAAGCAGGAGTGGAAGGCAGTCCAGCAGGTTCAAAGCCAGACGGAAGTCGAGCACGAGGCGGCGCTCAACAACTGGTACCGGAAGCGGGACAAGCCGCAGGAGTCGATGCCGAAGCTGGGCGTCGTGGAGAAAGCGCCGCTGTCGCCGGAAGAGCAGGCGCAGGCGATGAAGGCCTGGCACTCCGGATACACGGCGAAAGTCGAAGCCGTCAAGGCCGCGCTCTCCAACTATCTCCGCTTGCGCAACCCGGGCGCAGCCGACCCGGCGGCCCGTTTAGCCGCCTGCCAGACCCTGCAGAAGACGGATGCCACGCTGCTCGCCGACGCCTCGGCCCTGGAGCCCCCGGACGCGGCGGTCGCGAAGCCGCTACGCGCCGCCTTCACGCATCTCCAGGCCCTCGCCGAAGCCTGCCAGATTGGGCAGAACGCCGAGACGGCCTTCCAACTCGACGGTTTCGAGCGCTCCCTCGCGCAGGCGGCCACGGCCCTGCACTCCTACTCGCTGGCGCCGTAAAGCCCTTCCCGTAATTCCTCCGCCAATCGTTCGCGGTCGGTGCCGGCGATGTCGCAGCCCTGCGACAGGCCGCCCGGCGGCGAAACCTGAACAATCAAGAAGTCGTTGTGCGTATAATGACTTTAACTCCTCAATGAGACGTCCTGGAGAAGACTGGGAGAAGTCCTATGGATGAGCCCACGCCTCTGCCGCCGGGCTCGGGCAACGAGGCCTCTACGGGCCGCGGCGACCTGCCGGAGCACATTGGCCCCTACCGTGTCCTGGGGTACCTGGGCCGGGGCGGCATGGGAGAGGTCTTCCTCGCCTGGGACGACCGGCTGCGGCGCAAGGTGGCGATCAAGCGCATCCGCGGCGACTCCGAGATCTCCCCCTCGCTGCGGCGGCGCCTGCTGCGGGAGGCCCGCGCCGTGGCCAGCCTCAGCCACTCCGCGATCGTCCAGGTCTACGATTTGATCGAGGACGACGAGGGCGACTGCATCGTCATGGAGTACGCCGAGGGCCGCACCCTCGGCGCGCGGCTGAGCGAGGGTCCCCTGCCGCTCGATCTCGCCGTGCGGCTGGCGCGGGAGATCGCCGAAGGCCTTGCCGCGGCCCACTCCGCCGGCATCGTGCACCGCGACCTGAAGGCCGACAACGTGATCGTCACTCCCAGCGGCCATGCCCGGGTGCTCGACTTCGGGCTCGCCCGCCGGCTTTCGGGCGCCACCGACGAGGTGATCCTCACCCAGCACGGCTTCATTCTCGGCACCTGCCACGCCATGTCGCCGGAGCAGGCGGCCGGCGGCGAGGTGGACGCCCGCTCCGATCTCTTCTCGCTCGGCATCCTCCTGTACCACATGCTGGCCGGCGTCTCACCCTTTCTGGCGGCGACGCCCCGCGAGACCTTGCTGCGGGTGTTGAACTATCAGCCGCCGCCCATAACCTCGGTCCGGGCGGACGTCCCTCCCGGGCTCGGCGCCCTCATCACCCGTTTGCTCGCCAAGGCTCCAGAGGATCGCCCGCAGGATGCCGGCGCCGTGATCCGCGCCCTCGGGAGCCCTACGCTCGACTCGATCGCGCCTTTCGAGCTCAGCGTGAGCGACCTTTCCACGGGTGCTCGCGAGGCCTCCACGGCCGTGGCCCTGCCTCCGCTGACTGTCCCGGCCGGCGGCTCGACGGCGGGGATGTCCGTCCTCACCCGCCGCCGTGCGGTGAGGACCGCCGCCGTCGTGGCGGTGGCGGTGCTGGCGGTGCTCGGCGTCCTGGCGGGCCGGTATCTCCTCAACCGGAACCCCACGGCGGCGGCCCATTCATTGCCGCTGCGGGTGGTGGTGCCCCGGCCCCAGGCGAACGGCAAGGACGCGCGGCTCCAACTCGCGGCCTCCAGTGTTTTGACCACCTGCCTCGGCACCCTGAGCTCACTCCAGGGAATCGTGGCCACCGGACAAACTCAGCTCGTCGGCGCGGAGACTCTTCCGGAGGTGGCCCTGGCCGCCGCCGCGGACGAGGTCCTGGTGGCTCAGCTCGACGAGGCGGGCACCCGGGCGAAGATCACTCTTCGCCGCCAGACTCCTCGCGGCCGCGTCCTATGGAGCACGACGTTTCCCGCTGCCATCGAACCGGGCGACCTCCTCGAGCTCGCCAGGGAGGTGGACAAGAGTCTCCTCCAGGGCTACGAAGGCCGGCACCTCAGACCCGGCACTCCCAGCCTGGAAGCGCGCACCGAGGACTACGCCGGGTTTCTCGCCATCCAACAGCGGCGCGACGCGGGAGCCGTTCCGTCCCAGGACGACCTGGACCAGCTCCAGAAGATCATGGACGCATCCCCAGGGCTCCTCGGCGCCCGCCTCCTCGCGGCCGACATACTGTGGACACGATTCCAATCGACCCGCAAAGTCGCTCTACGCGAAAGAGCTCTGGACCTGCTCCGCGGAGCCCGCGAGCTCGCACCGGATGACCCCCGTCCTCTCTTCACCCAGTTCAGGATCGAGCTGACCCGGGATGAGCCGAGCGTCGCCGCCAAGACCCTGGCGCGTTTCGAGAGTCTCGTTCCGGGCGATCCGCGAGTCTTCGCCTTGCGCTCCAAGCTTGCGGAACGGGCCGGGCGCATGGACGAAGCGGTCGCAGACCTGAAAGAAGCCGTCCGGCTTTCGCCGACGTGGGAGAACCTCAAGAACCTCGCCGGTATCGAATCCCGGACCGGCCATGTCGAAGACGCCCGCAAGCACGTCAACCAGATCCTCGCGAGCTCGCCGGACAACGTCTGGGCCCTCGACGTCCTCGCCACCCTCGAGCTCTTCTACGGCGACCTGAACCAGGCGGAGCAGTGGTACAAGACGCTCGTCAGCCTGACCCCGCATCCCCAGCGCGCCCACTACACCAACCTCGGCACGGCCCAGATCCTCCTCGGCCGCTACGAGGCCGCGGTCACGTCGTTCCACAAGGCGTTGGAGATCGATCCCGGCCATCCCGACGTCATCCTGAACCTGGGGGAAGCCGAGCTTGCCCTCGGCCACACCAAGGACGCCGAGGCCGACTTCCGGAAGGCAATGCAGGAGATTGAAAGCAACCCCGTGCAGGAAAACCTCCTGACGCAGGCGCAGTGCCTGGC
>DATIOS010000083.1:0-11971 GCA_035472915.1 Thermoanaerobaculia bacterium | reverse complement strand
GGCCAATCGGCTGCTGGGGATCTACAGTTTCTCGGCTCTCCTGTTTGCCATCTTCACGATGACCTTCTTTTTCCTGAGCGATCGGTGGAACACGGTGCCGGGAGACTTTCTGGCCACGGTGCTCATCCTCACACTTTTTTTCATCGCTGCCACTCCCTTGCTGCGGGACCGGTTTCAGGGCTTCGTCGACCGTCACGTTTTTGGCATCAAGCACACGGCGCAGGACGTGATCGGAATCGTCTCGTCGAGCATCCCCAGCGCCTTCGACCGCGAGGTGCTGGCGCGAGTGATCGCCAACGAGATCCTGCCCAATCTGCTGATTCGCCAGTCGGCCCTCTACCTGTTCGAGGAAGGGCACAAGGAGACCCTTTACGGGCAATCGGTTCCGGCCGGCGAGCCGGAGCCGGCGATGGAGGAGCTGCTCGGTCTCCTGGAGAAATCTGGACGCTACCTGCCGCCGCGGGAGGGAGATGGGTCGCCGCGAGCCTGGGTGCGGCTGGTCATCCCGCTCATCGTTCAAGCTCAGTCCATCGGCGTCTGGCTCATCGGCCGCCGTGATCCCGACGACTTCTTCCCGGCGAGCGACATCGCGCTCCTGTCGACCGTGGCGAACCAGATCGCCCCCATGGCGGAGAACGTCCGCCTGTACGAGAAAGCGCAGCAGGAGATCGCCCAGCGCAAGGCTGCCGAGGACGAGATCCGGCGTAGCGAAGATCGCTTCCGCACCCTGTTCGAGGCCACGTTGGAAGGTATCGCCATCGTGCGCAACGGTGTGATCCTGGAGGTCAACAAGGCCCTGCTGGCCATTTTCGGCCTCCAACCCGAAGAAATCCTCGGCCGGCCCCTGGCCGAGCTCGTCGCCGACGAGGTGGATCTCGAGGGGGTGCCGCGGGAGAGCCTCGGTTTCAAGAGCGACCGCAGCTCGGTGAACATCGAGGTCGCGGGCAAGCGCTACGTCTTCCAGGGCGAAGAGGTATCGGTGGTCGCCATCCGCGACATCGCCCAGCGCAAGCGGGACGAGGCCGAGAACAAGATGCTGCAGCGCCAGCTCCTGCACTCGCAGAAGATGGAGGCCATCGGCCGTCTGTCGGCCGGCGTCGCCCACGATTTCAACAACTGCCTGCTGGCCATCTTCGGCTACAGCGATCTGCTGGTGGAACGCTACGGTGAAGATGCCTTCCTGGTGCGCAACCTGACCGGCATCAAGGAGGCCGGCCAACGCGCGGCGGCCCTGACCAAGCAACTCCTCGCCTTTGCTCGCCGGCAGCCAATGGAGACCCGGGTGATGAGCCTGAACCTGGTGATCTCGGAGCTGGAGAAGATGCTGCAACGGCTGCTCGGGGAGGACATCCAGCTCGTCACCCAGCTTCAACCCGAGCTCGCCAAGGTGAAGATCGATCCGGGTCAGATGGAGCAGGTCATCGTCAATCTCGCCGTCAACGCTCGCCATGCCATGCCGGTCGGGGGTCGGCTGACGCTGCGCACCCTGTCCCTCGACGTCCGCGACGGCGGCCCGGCGCCCCACGCCAACGTGCCGCCTGGCTCCTACGTCCTGCTGACGGTCACCGACACGGGCACCGGCATGGACCCTGTGACGCAGGCTCGGGTGTTCGAACCGTTCTTCAGCACCAAGGGCGAGGGAACGGGGCTCGGCCTCTCCACCGCCTATGGCATCGTGCGCCAGAGCGGCGGCCACATCTTCGTCAACAGCGCGCCCGGGGAAGGAGCCTGCTTCTCCCTCTACCTGCCGATCACTCGCGAGACGGAGGTGGTGCGCGGCGGGGCCTTGGCCGGTTTGTCGGACCGGGGCTCGGAAACCATTCTGCTGGTGGAGGACGAGGACGAGGTACGGACGGTGCTCAACCAGATCCTGGTCAGCAAGGGCTACCGCGTGCTGCAGGCGTCGTCCGGCGAGGAGGCGCTCATCCTCTCCCGTCTCCACCGCGGTGCCGTCCACCTGCTGCTGACCGACGTCACCATGCCGGAGATGAAGGGGCCGGAGCTGGCCCAGCGCCTGCGCGCCGAGCGCCCGCAGACGCGGGTCGTTTTCATGTCGGGCTACAACGACGAGCAGCTCTCGGACGGCGGCCTGGAGTCTCCCATCTGCCTGCAGAAGCCTTTCTCGCCCCAGGTGCTGGGCGAGGCCCTGCGCGCCGTGCTCGACGCCTCGGCGGAGCTTCGCGCCGCCGGCTGAGCCGCGCCGGGAGCCGGTGCGATCTCCTCTGGCGTGGAGGAGCCCAGCCACTCCGGGGCCCGCACCGTTTCGCGCCGGCCCGGCAGCGTCACGGTGAGGGAATGGAGGAGTCCGCCCACCGGCGCGTCCGGCTCGATCAGCCACAGCCGCCAGCGTCTGCGGAGGGCCGCGAGGACTTCGTCGAGCTGCGCCTCGTAACCGATGACGGTGCCGGCGGTGGGCCTGGCGAGAGCCCGCAGAGGCGCCGTCCGCGGTGTAAACATCAAGTCGATCACCCCTCGGAAGGCGAGAGACGTGGCCTTGGGTGGGGCGAATGAAATCGTCGGGGGAAGCGATCCATGGCGGGAGCCGGCGGAATTCTGTCGGAGGGTCTCGGCGTCGCTCTGCATGGAGGCTTGAGAGCCCGCCTTCTCCTTGTGCAGGAGGACTGGGATCGCCACCCAACCGTAGGCGGCGAGCTGGCGGGCCGTGCGCTGGAGGGCGGCCGCGACCGTCTGCGGTGCCGCGGGGGAGCCCCGATCCAGCCCGGCGAGCTGCTCCTCGGGCAGCTCGGGGCCGTCGACCACCAGAAGGACGGCATGAGGTCCCGAGGGCGGACGGGCGTTGAGGAACGCCAGGAGCTTGTCGAGCTGGCGGCGAACCCGCGCAGCGTCGGGCTCGGCGGGAGGAGCCGGATGGAGGTCTTTCCGGTCGCGATCCACCCGGGCGGCGGCCGAGAGGTCGTCGAGCGTTCGCGCCAGAGGCCGCGCCTCCCGGGTGGAGGGGAGCGCCTGCCGGGGATCCGAATCCGCCACGACCACTTCGACGGTGCCGAGGCGTGTGAGCTCGGCCGCGCGCTGGGAAAGGGCGAGGCTGGAGTAGAAGACCGTTCCCGGGTTCGCCAGGACGCGATCGATGTAGACGACGATCGTCCAGGGCGGTTCCCCTGCCGCGGAGACCGGCTCGGCGCGGGTGACCTCGCGCGGCTGGCCGTCCACCAGCACCTGGAAGTCGCCGGCCTTGAGCGGCTTTTTTTGCAGCTCATCCGGCAGGTCGACCAGGATCTCGCGCTCGCGGACGGTGAGCCGGTCGGAGAACCTCTGGGCTTGAGCCACGGCGGGGCGCGGATGGAGGGTCGTCGCGACGACCGCGGTGATCGCCGCGAGCCCGAAAACGATTGAGATGCGGGCTCGGGTCATGGCCGGTCCTCCCGCGGACCGGAGGGGCAAATCCCGTGCCGCGGCGGGCGGCCCAGGGCGAGCGGGAATTTTCAGGCGCCGCCGGCGTCAGGCGAAGGGGACGGCGCGTATGGGAAAGGCTACGGGTCGGGTTCCACCACTCCGCCCACCCCGGAGCCCCGGGGGTCCGACGCCGCTTCGACGCGGCCGCCGGGGAGGCGATGGACGGCGTGGACCTTGGCGGTCGTGGTGGTGATCTCGAGGGTGTGGCCGCGACGCTCGAGCTCCGCCCGCGTCTCCGGTGCGAGGGCGTCGGGCTCGGCCTCCAGGCGGTCGGGGAGCCACTGGTGATGGAGCCGCGGCCGGTCGAGGGCGGCCTGCAAGGGATCGTGGTCCACCAGCGCGTTGAGCAACACCTCGATGGTATGGCTGGGGATGCGGGAGCCGCCCCGGCCGCCCAGCGCGTAGGCCTCGTCCCCCTTCCAGGCGATCACCGGCGTCATCGAGGAGAGCATTCGCTTTCCCGGGCCGACGGCGTTGGCCTCGCCCTGGATCAGGCCGAAGAGGTTGGGCCGGCCCGGGGCGGTGGCGAAGTCGTCCATCTCGTTGTTGAGGAAGAAGCCGGCGCCGGGCACCCAGAGGCCGCAGCCGTAGAGGCCGTTCAGGGTGGTGGTGAGGGCCACCAGGTTGCCGTCCCGGTCCACGACGGAGAGGTGGGTGGTCTCGCTGCTGCCCGGCACGGCCGCCGCCGCGGCGGCGCCGGGCCAGTGTTGCACCTGCGCCGAGGCGGAGGCGTGGTGCGTATCGATCTCCGCCGCCCGGCGGGCGATCCAGGCCGGAGCCAGGAGCTGGGCCTCGGTGGCCTTGCTGGTCGCCGGGTCGCCCAGCAGGAAGCGGTCGGCGAAGGCGCGCCGGAAGACCTCGGCCAGCAAATGGTCGCGATCGGCGCTGAAGCGGGGGAGCTTCTCCCATCCCAGCGTCTCCAGCATGCCCAGGGTCTGCCCCAGGATGACGCCGCCGGAGGATGGCAGCGGCATGGAGGCGAGCTTCCAGCCGAAGGCCTCGGTGGTGAGAGGCGTGCGCCAGACCGGCTTGTAGGCGGCGAGGTCGGCGGCCGTCAGCACGCCGCCATGGGCGCTCGACGCCTTCTCGACCGCCTCGGCCACGGCGCCGGCGACGATCCCCTGCGGTCCGTGCTCGGCGTAGCGGCCGAGGGTGGCGGCGAGATCCGGCTGGCGCAGCAGGCTGCCCACGGCCGGTGGCGCCCCGCCGTCCTTGGGGAGCCACATCTTGACGGTCTCGGGAAAGCGCACCAAGAGCTTGTGGTTCTCCTCGCTGCTCAAGCCGTGGTACAGGTGGCGGCCCACCGTGAAGCCTTCCGCCGCCAGGCGACGGGCGGGCTCCACCACCTTCGGCCAGGGGAGCCGGCCGTAGCGGCGCTGCAGCTCCCAAAGTCCTGCCGGCGAACCGGGGACGCCCGCGGCCAGAGGCCCCACCAGAGAGGCGTTGTCAACCGGCTTGCCCTGAGAATCCAGGTACATGTCGGGCTTGGCCCGGGCCGGCGCCGTCTCGCGGAAGTCCAGCGCCTGGACCTCGCCTCCCATGCGCACCAGGGCGAAGCCGCCGCCCCCGAGATTGCCTGCCTCGGGATAGACCACGGCCAGCACCAGCGCGGTGGCCACGGTGGCGTCCACGGCATTGCCGCCGGCGCGCAGGATCGCGAGGCCTGCCGTGGTGGCCAGAGGATCGGCCGACGCCACGGCGCCGCCGGTGCCGGCGGGTGCCGGAACCGAGGCAGCGACGGCGGCGCCGGGACCGAGAGCGACGATGGGAATGAGAGTCAGGAGAGCCAACGCCAGGGCCTTGTTCATGGAATCTCCAGCCTGGAGGTTGAGAAATCTACCGGATACCAGCCTGCAAAATGTCCTCCCGCTCGGTGAGAGCCCGCTCCAGGCGCTCGGTCTCACCGGTTTCACGATATCGCGCCGCGGCCAGCTTGAGCACGGCGGCGGCTTCTTTGTGTCGGCCTTGGCCGCGCCGCACGGCCGCCTCGAACTCCAGCAGCCGGGCTTCTACCAACAGGTCGCCGGTGCCGTGGGAGAGGCAGGTGGCGGCGGCGCGCAGCGCCGCTTCCGCCCCGGCGAGATCGGCCGCGCGGCGGCGGGCGTCGCCGACGGCGGCCCAGGACCGGGCCTTCAGATCCTCCACCACGGCGGCCGCGTGCCGCGAAGGGTCGAGCCGCTCCGCTCCCGCGAGAGCCAGGGCGGCGAAGTGGGCGGCATCAGGATCGGCGGCCGCCAGCTCGGCGCTCCTCGCCAGCAGGAGCTCGCACAGCCCCCACGTTTGAAATCGTGACTCGCGGCAGATCCGCGCCAGGGCCTCTGCCGGTGCCAGCGCCGCCAGCTCGGCGAAGACAGCCGGAGCTGCCGCTCGTTCACCGTCGAGGGCGGAACGGACCTGCTCGAGAACGGCGAGCAGTGGGCTTGGAGGCGCGCTGGCGCTTTCTAGCAGGAGGTCGGTTTCCGGTTCGGCGATCTCGAGCCCGCGACCGCTGCGATCGTTGTCAGCCATCGGCTACTTCGGCCCAGGGCAGGTTTCGCACATTCCACCCCGGGAGAATTGAGGTCGTCTGTCTCACGAGTGCGGATGGGGCGCAGAACCGGGACGGAAGGGTCTACGCCGTGACCTCCTGAGGCTGGAGCTGCTCGGCGGTGGCCTGGTGAAGGACCTCGCCGCCGTGCGTCAGGAGGGCGCCGGCGATGATCTCGTCGTCGAGGCTCGGAGCAACCTTCCCCTCCTTGTCGATCACGAGTTGGAGCAGGGCGTGGACGTTGCGGGCATAGAGCAGGCTGGCGTCGTGGGGCATGGCGGCCGGCAGATTGGAGGGGCCGAGGATGACCACGCCGTTCTCCACCACCTCGGAGTCCGCCTTGGAAAGCTCGCAGTTGCCGCCCTGCTCGACGGCGAGGTCGATGATCACCGAGCCCGGCCGCATGGCGCGGACCATCTCGGCCGTCACCAGGCGCGGCGCCGGCCGGCCGGGCACCAGGGCGGTGGTGATGACGGCATCGGCGGCCGCCAGATGCCGCTGCACGATCTCCCGCTGCCGGCGCAGGAACTCCTCGCCCATTTCCCGGGCGTAGCCTCCCTGCCCTTCGCCGCTCTCCGCTTGAGGAAGCTCGATGAACTTGCCGCCCAGCGACTCGACCTGCTCCTTGACCGCCGCCCGGATGTCCGAAACCTCGACCACCGCCCCCAGACGCTTGGCGGTGGCGATGGCCTGCAGGCCGGCCACGCCGGCGCCCATCACCACCACTCGGGCCGGCTTGATGGTGCCCGCCGCAGTCATCAAGAGGGGCAGGTATTTGGGCAGGCGCCAGGCGGCGAGGATCACCGCCTTGTAGCCGCTGATGGACGCTTGCGACGACAGGGCGTCCATGGGCTGGGCCCGGGTGACGCGCGGGACGAGCTCCAGCGCCAGGGAGGTGACATGGCCGGCCGCCAGGGTCCGCACCATGTCGAGGTTGCGGTAGGGCGCCAGAAAGCCGATGAGCACGGCGCCCGGTTTCAGCCCTTCGGCCTCGTGCCCGGGGAGCCCCTCGAAGACGCCGGGAGGCGTCACCTTGAGCACGACGTCGGCGCTCTCCCATGCCACCGCGGGCTGCATCACCAGGCGGGCTCCGGCGGCCTCGAATTCGCTGTCGGAGAACAGGGACGCCACACCGGCGCCCTGCTCCACGGCCACTTCGAGCCCCTGCTTGACCATCCGCTTTACGGTTTCGGGAGTGGCGGCGACGCGGGTTTCTCCGGGCCGCCGCTCTCGTGGGATGAAGACCTTCGCCATTGCGCAAAACTCCAAGTCGGTTTTTCCGGACGCTGATCCTACTCTGCCTGCTCCTCGATCTCCAACTCCCGGGCGGCCGGGGAGTGCTCGAAGTCCCCGGCGATCTCCAGGGGATCGGCCATCGGGATCTCCTCCGGCGGCGGGGGCACCAGAAGCGACACGGCGATTGCCACCGTCAGGATTCCCAGCACGATCCCCAGCGACAGCTCGATGGGGATTTCGATCCAGTTGTGGATCAGCATCTTGGCGCCGACGAAGATCAGCACCAGCCCCAGGCCGTAGCTCAGGAAACGGAACCTGTGCATCAGCCCGGCGAGCAGGAAGTAGAGGGCGCGCAGGCCGAGGATGGCGAAGATGTTGGAGGTGAAGACGATGAAGCCGTTGGTGGTGACGCCGAAGACCGCGGGAATCGAATCGACGGCGAAGACCACGTCGGTGGCCTCGACCACCACCAGCACCAGCATCAGGGGCGTCGCCTTGAGCCGGCCGTGGTCATGGCCGTCACGAATGAAGAAGTGCTTGCCGTGGTACCGGTTGGAGAGGGGGACGAAGCGCTGGAAAAGCTTGAGGACCGGGTTGCGCTCCGGATGGACCTCCGTCTCCTTCTCCAGCAGGATCTTGATTCCGGTGTAGACCAGGAAGCCGCCGAAGATCAGGATCAGCCAGGCGAAACGGGAAAGCAGAGCCGTCCCCATGCCGATGAAGAGACCGCGCGAAACGAGAGCGCCCAGGATGCCCCAGAAGAGCACCCGGTGCTGGAGCTCCGCCGGCACGGCAAAGTAATTGAAAATGATGACGAAAACAAAAATGTTGTCGAAGCTGAGGGACCGCTCGATGACGTAGCCGGTGAGGAACTCGAAGCCGACCTTGGAGCCGAACTCGTAGTAGATCCAGCCGTTGAAGAGCAGGGCGACCAGCGTCCAAACGACGCTCCAGACCAGCGCCTCGCGCACTCCGACGCGGTGCTCGTGGCGGTTGAGCACGCCGAGATCGAGAACGAGCATCCCGAAGATCAGGGCAAAGAAGATGCCCCACTGCAGTGGGGTGCCGAGTGCGGCGGGCATTGGAGAGAAGGGGGATCGCGGGGCGTCCGGTCACGGCCGCCGCCCCGCGCCGCACCTCGTCAGGGCTTTTTGAGGTGTCCGTTGACCAGCTTGGTCAGCTCGAACATCGTGACCGAATCCTTGCCGTCGAGGACCAGCTTGAGCTTAGCGTCGGCCTTGATGGTCCGCTTGTCGTTGGGATCCTGAAGCTTGTGCTCCCGGATGTAGTCCCAGACGCGCTTGGTGACCTCGGTACGCGGCAGGGGGTCCTTGCCGACGATGGCCGCCAGCGCAGCGTCCGGGTTCAGCGGTGTCATGAAGCCGCCGCCGGTGGCCTTGGGTTTCGCACTCTTCTCCGCCATGGATTGCTCCTCCGATATCGAAAGATTAGGGGTACACGACTCGGAACCCGCCGGTGCCTTATGCAAATCTCCGGCCGTTCTGTCGTCACGCGTTCGACTCCATCCCCTCTATGGTATCCGGTTTCCGCCGGCTCGCGCGCGCCGGGAAGCATATGGGCTTCACGGCGGCAGGGAAGCCCCCGGTCTTCATGGTAGCTTTCCGTGCCATGCCGGGTCAGTTCATCACCTTCGAGGGGCTCGACGGCAGCGGCAAATCGACCCACCTGCGCCATGCCGCCGCCTGGCTTACCGAGCGGGGTCTCCCGCATCTCGTCACCCATGAGCCGGGGGGCACGCCGCTGGGCGCCGAGGTGCGCGCCCTGTTTCTCGACTCGCGCTGGGGCGCCCTCGACGGCGTCGTCGAGCTGTTGCTGGTTTTCGCCAGCCGGCGCCAGCACCTGCTGGAAGTCATCGAGCCCGCGCTCCGGGAGGGAAAGCACGTGCTCTGCGACCGTTTCACGGATTCCACCCGGGCCTACCAGGGATATGGCCGGGGGGTACCCCTCGACGTCATCGAGCAGGTGGACCGCCTGGCCACCGGCGGGCGGGTGCCGGACCGCACGCTTCTCTTCGATCTGCCGGCGGCGTCGGCCCGCGCCCGCGGCCACTCCCCGGCGCGCCAGGAGCGGGGCGACGCCGACCGTCTCGACGCCGAAGACCTGGAGTTCTACGAACGGGTGCGCCGCGGATTTCTGGAGATGGCGGCGAGAGACCGGCGCTTCCGCGTCATCGACTCCTCCGGTTCGCCACGGGCCACCGAATGTCAGATGCGCCAGGCGCTGGCCGATCTGTTGGAGGAAGAAGCGTGAGCTTGATGGCAGCGCTGATCTCGGCTCGCCAGGGACGTCTCTACCCGGCGGTGATTCTCGACGGCGGCACTGCCGACGCCCGGTGCCGGGCGGCCCTGGAGCTCAGCCGCACTCTCCTTTGTGAGGAACGCCCCGAGGCGCGGCCGTGCGGTGTCTGCCGCCATTGCCGGCGCATCGTCTGGCCGGGCCAGGATAAGGAAGAGATGGCGTTCCACCCCGACTTCCAGGTGCTGGAACGGGATCTCAAGGCGTCCACGTCCGTGGACGCCACCCGCGAGATGTTGAAAACGGCCCAGGTGTCGCCCTTCGAAGCCCGTGGGCAGGTCTTCGTCATCGCCAGCGCCGAAAGCCTCACCGGCGAAGCGGCCAATGCGTTACTGAAGAACCTGGAGGAGCCCCACGTCACCTCGCCGCGCCATTTCCTCCTCCTCACGCCTTCGCGGCTCGACCTGCTGCCCACCCTGCGTAGCCGCTCCCTGGCCGTCTTCCTGGGACCGGCGGAGGCGGTGGATGCGACGACCGTCGAGCCCCTGGCGCGCTCGTTCGCCACCGCGGCCGCGGCCTATGCCGGGAGCGGCGCCCTCATCTATCTCCTGGGCGCCGCCGGGGCGCTGGCGGCGGCGGGCGGCTGGGAGGATCCCCGCTCGAGCCGGCCGTGGGCGCTGGCGGCGGCGGCCGTCCTGCGCTCGCTGGAGTTGGAGCCGGGGCCAGGGGAGGCGCGGCGGGCGCGTCTGGCCCTGGCTGAGGCCCTCCTCGAATCGCCGGCCCTGCGGCTGCGGGGTATTGCCGCCGACCGAATTCTGGAAGGCTTG
Source organism: Thermoanaerobaculia bacterium (assembly GCA_035472915.1). Classification (GTDB taxonomy): domain Bacteria; phylum Acidobacteriota; class Thermoanaerobaculia; order Multivoradales; family UBA5704; genus DATARR01. The sequence goes on along the minus strand of DATIOS010000083.1, from coordinate 1,711 downwards.
GTGGCGCGGCATCTGGCCTGAGGCACACCTGTAAAGATTGAAGGGGGAGCCCGCCAGCCGTTCGTGCTAAAATATCCACCCGACTTTAGGAATCTGGTCCCGTCGCGATCTGTTCCAGCCTCTGAAAGAACCGTCCACCATAAGGAGTAGACCCATGAATCGATTCAGCAAACCTCTGATCCCGGGAGCAGCGATCCTTTTCCTCGCTCTCGGAGCCTGGCTGCCGGCGGCCTGCGCGGCGCAGGGCGCCAAGGGCTCGGGCGGCGGGAAAGACGTCCTGGCTGTCGTCAATGGCCAGCCGATCACGGAGGCCGACGTCCGCACCACCGCCGCCGAGCAGTTCAAGAGCTTGCAGCGCGAGTATGAGAAGAACTCCCACGATCTTCTCGAGAGCTCGCTGCAAACCGTCATCCAGGAGCGTTTGGTCGAGGCCGAAGCCAAGGCTCGCGGCGTGACCAAGGACCAGATCCTGGCCGAGATCAAGCCCACGCCGGTGACCGACGCCGAGGTCGACGCGTTCTACGAGCAGAACAAGGCCCAGATCCCCCAGCCCAAGGAGCAGGTCGCCGCCAAGATCAAGAGCTATCTGGAGCAGCAGGGCCAGCAGAAGGCCCGCCTGGCGTATTACGACAACCTGCAGAAGAAGTACAAGGTGGACATCAAGATGGAGCCGGTCCGGGTGGAAGTCGCCGCCACGGGCCCCGCCACGGGTCCCGCCACCGCACCGGTGACGATCGTCGAGTTCTCCGATTTCCAGTGCCCGTTCTGCTCGCGGCTGACCCCGACCCTGGACCAGGTCAAGAAGAAGTACGGTGACAAGGTGCGCATCGTCTTCCGCCAGTTCCCGCTGCCGTTCCACCAGAACGCCCAGAAGGCCGCCGAGGCCGCTCTCTGCGCCAACGACCAGGGTAAGTTCTGGCAGCTGCACGACGCGATGTTCGGCAACCAGGCCGCCCTCGGCGTCGACCAGCTCAAGGCCAAGGCGGCCGAGCTGGGCCTCAAGGCCGACGACTTCAACAAGTGTCTCGATTCCGGCGCCAAGGCTGCCACCATCGAGGCCGACAAGAAGGCCGGCTCGGACGCGGGCGTCAACGGCACCCCGGCCATGTTCATCAACGGCCGCTTCCTCTCCGGCGCCGTGCCGCTCGAGAATGTCACCTCGGTGATCGACGACGAGCTTCGCCGCAAGGGCGCGTCGTAGGATCTGAGTCAAGACGTACGGGACGAGGGCGGCCATCGGGCCGCCCTTTTCATTGGGCTCGTTGTAGTCTTGCCGCCATGTCCCGCGATCTCCCAGCCAACGAGTTCCGCGCCGCCATGCACCGGGTGGCCGACTTGGTGGCTGATTACCTCGAAGGCGTGGGGGACCGGCCCGTGCTTCCTCCCGTTTCACCCGGGGACGTACGGCGAGCGCTGCCGGCCTCGCCTCCGGACGGGCCTGAGCCCATCGATACCATCCTCAACGACTACGTGCGCTTGATCGAGCCGAACGTCACCCACTGGAATCACCCCGGCTTCCTGGCCTACTTCTCGATCACCGGCTCCGGCCCCGGCATCCTGGGCGAGGCGCTGGCGGCCGCCCTCAACAACAACGCTATGCTCTGGCGCACCGGCCCGGCGCCCACCGAGCTGGAGGAGCAGGTCTGCGCCTGGCTGGCGGACATGATGGACCTGCCGCCGGAATTCCGCGGCCACATCAACGACACGGCGT
>DATIOS010000082.1:0-2735 GCA_035472915.1 Thermoanaerobaculia bacterium | reverse complement strand
CAAGGTGAAGTCGGCGGTGGTGTCCCCTTCCTTCACTTCCAGGTCGTGCACCGCCCGGCGGTAGCCCTCGGCCCGAGCCTCCAACGTCTGGGGGCCGGGAGGCACGCCGTCGAGAACATAGCGGCCATCGCCGTCGGTGTGGGAGTAGAGGCTCGGGAAGGCGAAGCCAAAGCCGGCGGCGGAATCGGAGCTCACCAAGGTCACCTCGGCTCCTGGTACAGGCCGGCCGTCAGGAGAGACGACGCGGCCTTCCACGGTGGCGGCGGCCGGGAGAAGGAGATCGACTCCCGCCAGCTCCTGACCGGGCTTCGCTTCCAACCCTTTGAGCTCTGCCGCCTGATGGCGCAGCGCCTCGGCGCGGACCTCCACGGTTCCGGGCGCCACCTCGGTGAAGACGAAGGCTCCATCTTCGTCGGTCACCGCTGATTTCCAGTTGTTCGGGCGCAGCATCGATCGGCCGCCGAGGCTCATGGCAACCATTTCGCTCAGCGACACCCGCGCTCCGGCAATGGCCTTGCCGTCCTTGCCCAGAGCGCGGCCTGAGACGCGAGTCCTGGGCTGGAGAACGATGCGTACCGGCTCGGCGGTAGGCACCACCACGCCCTGGGCCGTGCCCGGCCCATAAGCTGGGTGGCTGACGTCGACGTCGAGCGACTCGCCCGGTGCCCGATCCTCCAGGCGGAACGAGCCGTCGGCGGCCGTGAAGGCGTCGGCGGGTCCCGGGTCGCGCGATGGAAACCGAAACGGCATTCCCTGTAACGCGCGGGAGGTGGCACGGACCTCCGCGCCGTCGATCGGCTTGCCTTCCGTGTCGACGACCCGCCCTGCGACGGCGGCGCCCGGGGAGAGCACCACCGTGCCGAGGTCCGACGCACCCTTTCCTTCCGGCACCGCGAGGCCAGGCACGGTAAGCGGAGCGAATCCCGTGGCCTGCACCGTGAGATCCCAGGTCCCCGCCGGTAGATGGGAGACGGCGAACCGGCCCTTGGCATCACTCAGGCTCTCGACCCGGCTTCCTTTGGGGTCGTTGAGGGATTCCAGCAGGCGGGTCGTCATATCGCTGCTGGCCGTGGGACGCAGACTCACCCGGGCGCCCGCCACGCCTCGGTGATCGGCGTCGAGCACGGTACCGAAAGCCTCCTGGCCCACTCGCAAGATGATCCGCAGCTCCGGCGCCGCCTGGCCGTCCGCGAGGAGAGGGATGTCCACCCGGCCCGGAGCAAAGCCAGGAAGCTCGACGCGAAGACTGTACGGCGCGCCTGCCGTGAGGCTGGCGAGCCGGAACCGGCCGCCGGCTCCGCTGTGCACCAGACCGCCGGACCGATAGAGACTGATGTCGAGGCTCGACATCGCCATCCGCGCGCCTGGCATCGGCGTCGCGGTGATGGCCGCGCCCGGCAGCCCGCGCCCCGCCTCGTCCACCACGATGCCCGTGGCAGACAACTTCGGCTTGAGGGCCAGGCTCGGCGAGCGGCGGTTGGCGCCGAGGTGTGTGAGCACCGCGAAGAAGCCCGAGGCGGCAGCCTCCAGCGACAAGGTGACGTCTGGAGGTGCCGTGAGCCGGAAAGCGCCGTCCGTACCCGTCCGCACCGCCGCCCCAGGATCGCCGGAGAGCCAGGCCAGGGCGCCCGCCAGTGCGCGGCCGTCGCGTGCCGAAACCAAACGTCCGGCGAGGGTGACGGCTGGCGGCAGCTTTGCCACGTCCGTCGTCTCGGCCGCGGGGGGCGCGGGAGGAACGGTCTTGACCCGCTTCTTCAACTGGTACTCCAGGGACCTGCCGTCCTCGGCTGCCAAGCGCAGGCTGGCGCCATCGGAACTGGGAAGCGCCAGGTCCAGTGCGCCGGTCTCCGAGGTCCGCCCCACGGTCCAGCCGTCCTGGGAGACCGCCACGCCCGGCACGCCTTTCCCCTGGGCGTCCCGCACTTGGAGGTGGCGAACCACGCCTTCGGCGAGGCGGAAGGATGCGGCGGTACCGCGCACGCTCTCGCGCACGATCAGCGGCTGCTTCGCGGTCCCCACCTTGACCGTGAGACTCTCGTCGGCGGCCCGCGCCAAGGCCGCCGTGCCGTCCGCGCCTGTGATGGCAAGGCGGCCCGGGAGAGACCAGACGACGAAACCCTGTGCGGGCCTGGCGTCGGCGATCCGCACCCGCACCCCAGCGGCTGGCTTGCCCGCGGCATCGGTCACCGTGACCTTGAAGCCGGACTCGGGGGACAACTTGGCATCCGGCAGCTCCGTCTCGTCCACCAGCGGCTCGAGCAAGGTCTCAACCGGCACGAACGTCTTGGCCTCCACCCGCACCTTCCACATTCCGGCGTCCGGAGCCGCGATCTGAAAAGCGCCCGAGGCGTCTGTCGTCGCGGTGACGGCGGGCTCGGGATCGGTTTTCCCCGCCAGCTCCAACTTGCCGCTCTCCACCGCTGTGGGGATGGGAAACAGGAAGACCTTGGCGGCTGCCACGGCCTTGCCGCCGGGATCGACGACCCAGCCGGAAATCTGGATTTTCGAGGCGTGGAGAGAGGGTGACAGGAGGACGGCGAGGAGGAGTGGGGCCAGGGCTCTCTGCACGACGGAAGTCTCCTTGAAGAATCGCTTTAATGATATCAGGGCTGGGAGATGATCCGTGCCGATCTCCGGAGTGTTCGCGCCGAGCTCCGGACCGCCCGCGCCGAGCTGGGAATCATCCGTGCCGAGCTGCGGATCATCTTGAGCAAGCTCCGGGTCACCTCGAGCAA
>DATIOS010000081.1:0-25976 GCA_035472915.1 Thermoanaerobaculia bacterium | reverse complement strand
GATCCTCGGGAGTCCTTCCAATCCCATGGCCTCGACTCCTCCGGATCGGTCGGGTTCATCGGCGATCTGTCCGCCGCTCTGGGACGGACGCTCTCTCCGACGCTGATCTGGGCGCATCCGACTCCGGAGGCTCTGGCGCGCTTTCTGGCCGGCGGCGATTCCGGGGCGGGCCGGACCATGAGGTCCTTCTCAGCAGACGAGCCCATCGCCATCGTGGGCATGGCGTGCCGGTTTCCCGGGGCGCCGGATCTTGATGCCTTCTGGCGACTGCTGTGCGACGGGATCGACGCCACGCGCGAGCTGCCAGCCGAACGGTGGAACCCGGAGACTTTCTATGATCCGGACCCCGAAACGCCTGGCACCACCAACACCCGGCGCGGCGCGTTCCTCGAACGGATCGACGAGTTCGACCCTCTGTTCTTCGGCATCTCGCCCCGCGAGGCGGCGGAGATGGATCCCCAGCAGCGCATCATGCTGGAGCTTTCCTGGGAGGCCCTCGAGGATGCCGGGCTGCCGCCTCGCGACCTGGCCGGTACAAAAGCGGGAGTCTTCTTTGGGGTGGTCTGGCGCGACTATGCGGAGCTCCACCGGGCCGCCGGCGCCACGGTGACGTCCCACACCGGCGTGGGCCAGGGGGTGACGATCGTCGCCAACCGCGTCTCCTACGTGCTGGGTCTGCGAGGGCCGAGCCTGGTGGTGGACACCGCCTGCTCGTCGTCGCTGGTGGCCGTTCACCTCGCCTGTCAGAGCCTTCGCTCGGGGGAGTCCACCGTGGCCCTGGCGGGCGGCGTCAATCTCATGCTGCTCCCGGAGACCATGGTGGCGCTCACCAAGTTCGGCGGCCTCTCCAGCGAAGGGCGTTGCAGGGCGTTCGACGCCGGCGCGGATGGCTTCGCCCGCGGCGAGGGGGCTGGCGTCGTGGTGCTCAAACCGCTCTCCCGCGCTCTGGCCGACGGCGACCCCGTCTACTGCGTGATCCGCGGCAGCGCCGTGAACAACGACGGCGCCAGCAACGGCCTGACGGCGCCGAACCCGGAGTCGCAGGTGGAAGTGCTGCGCGATGCGTACGAGCGGGCCGGCGTCGATCCCGGACGAGTCCAAGTGGTGGAGGCGCACGGCACCGGCACCCCGCTGGGTGATCCCATCGAGGCGCGGGCGCTGTCGCAGGTGCTCGGCGCCGGCCGTGCGCCGGATCATCCTCTCGTGATCGGCTCGGTGAAGACCAACATCGGCCATCTCGAAGGCGCGGCGGGGATCGCCGGGTTGATCAAGCTCGCCCTGGCCATTCATCACCGCGCCGTACCGCCCAGCCTTCATTTCGAACGGCCAAACCCGGACATCCCCTTCGCCGAGTTGGGCCTGTCGGTACAGACGGCGCTGGGACCGTGGCCAGATGCTGAGGGACCGGCCCTCGGTGGGGTCAGCTCGTTCGGCTGGGGCGGGACGAACTGCCATGTGGTGATCGCAGGACTGCCCGTCCCCACAGTCCCCCTGCCCAGGACCGCTCGAGGTCATGGCGCCCGCCCCGTTTTCGTCTTCTCCGGCATCGGCGCCCAGTGGCCGGGCATGGGGGTGGACCTGCTGCGCTCCGAACCGGTGTTCCGCGCTCGGCTGGAGGCCTGCGACCGGGTGCTCGCGCCGCTCACCGGCTGGTCGATCGTCGACGAGCTGGTCGCCGGCGGCCCCGGGGAGCGGGTGGAGAGAGCGGTGCCGGCGATCTTCGCCGTCGAGGTGGCCCTGGCGGCGCTCTGGCGGTCGTGGGGCGTCGAGCCGGGGCTCGTGATCGGCCATAGCATCGGCGAATTTGCGGCAGCTCACGTGGCGGGTCTGCTCAGCCTGGAGGACGCCGCGCTGGGCGCCTTCCACTACAGCCGGCTGCTGGCGCGTATCGCCGGGCAGGTGGGTCTGGGCGTCGTCCAATTGACGGCCGAGGAGGTGGCGATGCGGATTGCCGATGCCTTCGAGGGGGGAGACCGGTTGGCGGTGGCGGGCTGGAGCAGCCCGTCCTCGACGCTGGTAGCCGGCGAGTCGGAGCCGCTGGACCGTCTCCTCGCCGCCGTGGCGGCTGAAGGGCGATTCAGCGCCCGGGTGCCGAGCGACGTGGCCTCGCACTGCCCGCAGGTCGAGCCGCTGATCGACGAGCTGCGGCAATCGCTCGCCGGCATCGCGTCACGGAGAGGCCGGATCGAGATGATCTCGACCGTCACCGGCGAGCCCGTGCGGCAGCCGCTCGACGCGGAGTACTGGGCGGTCAATCTGCGACAGCCTGTACGTTTCGCCCAAGCTGTGGAGCACGCTGTCCGCGAGGGATTCAACATCTTTTTGGAGGTCGATTCCCACCCCATTCTGGCGACTCCTATGGGGCAGTGCTTCGAAGCCCTTGGGGTCCGCGCCGCCGTCCTCCCCTCGCTGCGGCGCCAAGAGGATGGGCAGACCGTGCTCGCCGGCTCGCTGGGCTCGCTGAATCCTCAGCCCCGCGAGGCGGGCGCCACGATTCTGCCTCTCTCGGCCCGCTCGGCCGAGGCGCGGCGCGAGCTGGCACTACGCACTGCGGTACGGCTGCGTGACGAAGGGACCGAGGTGGCGGGCGACTTCGGCTGGACCGCCGCTTTGCGCCGCACTCACCACGAGCACCGCCTGGCTGTGATTGGCCGCTCGCGCGCCGAGCTGGCCGAGCGGCTGGAAGCCTTCGCCGCCGGCGAGTCCGCAGCGGGTGTCGCTGCTGGACGGATCGCAAGGGGAGACCGGGGCGGCCCTGTCTTCGCCTTTTCCGGGCAGGGGCCGCAGTGGTCCGGGATGGGGCGCCAGCTCCTGGACGCCGAGCCGGTGTTCCGCGACGCGGTGGAGCGCTGCGACGAGGTGCTCCATCCCTGGCTTGGCGGCTCGCTCCGGGAAAGATTGGACCAGGAAGAGGACGCGCTTGAGCGCACCGAGCTGGCCCAGCCGGCGATCTTCGCCCTCCAGGTTGGGCTCACGGAGCTTTGGCGTTTCTGGGGCGTGAACCCCGGTGCCGTGGTGGGCCACAGTGTCGGAGAGATCGCCGCGGCGTGGGCGGCAGGAGTGCTGACCCTCGAAGAGGCCGCGAAGGTGGCAGCCGTGCGCGGACGAGCCATGGCGAGCGCTCGGGGTCGGGGCGGCATGATCGCCGTCGAGTTGGGCGAGGCGGATGCGAAGGGTCTCCTGGTGGAGCTCGGTTCTCGCTTTTCCCTGGAAATTGCGGCCGTGAACGGCCCCTCCTCCGTCACCCTGGCGGGGACTCCCGACGATCTGGCCGCGGCGATGGGGGAGCTGGCCCGCCGCGGCGCCACTGGCCGCCGGCTGCGGGTGGAATACGCCTTCCACACCGCCCAGATGGAGCCCTTCGATGCCGAGGTGGAGGCAGCGCTGTCCGATCTCCGTCCCCGGTCCGCGATCGTGCCCCTCATCTCCACCGTCACCGGCTGCGCTGTCGAGGGCTCGGAGATGGACGGCGCCTACTGGCGGCGGAACGTCCGCCAGCCGGTCCGCTTCGGCGACGCCGTGGCCGTTCTGGCAGCCGCGGGCCACACCGCGTTTCTCGAAATCGGTCCCCACCCCGTGCTGGCGGCGTCGATCTCCCAAGGGGTCGATCCGTCCGCCACCATCCTCGCCTCCTTGCGTCGCGGACGGGACGAGCGGGAGGCCCTCCTCGAATCCCTGGGCGGTCTCTACGCGTTGGGTTTGCCCGTCGACTGGCGCGGCGTCTTCCCCGACGGCGGCCGGAGGGCGCCGCTGCCCACCTATCCCTTTCAGCGTCAGCGGTATTGGTTCTCGACGCCGGCCCGCCCGGGTGTTGCGGAGGCACCTTCTCTTTTGCCAACCGCCGAGCCGGCCTTGGAGACGCTGTTCGCCAGCCAACTCGACGCCTTCAACCGCATGGTCGCTTTGCAGCTCGAGGTGCTTGGCCAGCCGCAGGAGCTCGATTCGTAATGTCCGTCGCCACGACCCTGCAGGGGATTTTTGGCCGCGTGCTCCGCATCGAGCCGCGGGAGATCGACATCGAAGCCCCGTTCCTGGAGCTGGGAGCGGACTCTCTGGCCCTGGTGGAGGCACTGCGGGGAATCCAGCAGGCCTATGGAGTGAAGCTGACCATCCGGCAGCTGTTCGAGCAGCTCCCCTCGATTTTGGTGCTGGCGGGATTTCTGGAGGCGAAGGTGGGGGCTGCGCCGGCGGTGGCGACTCCGGCCGTTCCTCCTCAGACAGTAAATCCCGTCGCAGCGGCGGAGACCCTCATCACCCCGGCCCTCTTCTCCCAGCCTCCCCCCCGTCCGCCGGGAGAAGAGGGAGTGGTTGGCCTAAGAAAACAGCCCGAGGGCTCGGCGGTGGAGCGGATCCTCTCGATGCAGATCCAAGCCTTCAACCAACTCGTCGCCCAACAGCTCCAAGCGCTGGGCGCTCGGGGACCGGCGGTCCTCCCAGCGATTCCCGTCTCCGTTCCCGCCCCTGCCCCGCCCCCTCACGAGGATGAGGCGAAGGGATTCTGGAAACGGCAGGGGAAGCCCGCGATTGCGCCGGTGCCGGTGGATCGGACGGATCGGACAGATAAGACGGATCGGTCGGATTCACCGGCAGAGCACAACCACCGCGGGGTGCAATTCAGCCTCTACTTTTTCGGCCACTACCCGGCGGAGTTCCGGGCGGGGAAGTACGACTTGCTGTTCGAGGCGGCGCGCTACGGGGACCATCACGGATTCTCGGCCCTCTGGTTCCCGGAGCGGCACTTCCACCCCTTCGGCGGGCTCTCGCCCAATCCGTCGGTGCTGGCGGCGGCCCTCGCCCGGGAGACGGAGCGTATCGCCCTGCGCGCCGGCAGCGTGGTGCTCCCTCTCCACCATCCCTTGCGGGTGGCCGAGGAGTGGTCGCTGGTGGACAACCTCTCGGGCGGGCGGGTCGGCCTCTCCTATGCCTCGGGGTGGCACCCCAACGATTTCGCCCTGGCGCCGGAGGCCTACGGCCGGCATCGCGACCTGATGTTCGAGCGCATCGAGGAGGTTCGCCGCCTGTGGCGGGGAGAGGCCCTGCACGTGCGCGACGGCGCCGGCAAGGAGGTGGACGTCCGCATCTTCCCGCGGCCGGCACGGCGCGAGCTCGCGGAGTGGATCACCATCGTCAACAACCCCGACACCTGGCGTCGGGCCGGCGAGATGGGGGTTGGCGTGCTCACCAATCTCATGGGGCAGACGGTGGAGGGGCTCACCGGCATGCTGGGGATCTACCGCGCAGCCCTGGCCGCCGCCGGGCACCCCCTGGAGAGGGGGCACGTCACCCTGCTTCTCCACACCTATCTCGACGCCGATCCCGCGGTCGCCGTGGAGCGGGCGCGCCGGCCGTTCTACGACTACCTCGAGTCCTCGGTGGGACTGCTCCAGAACATGATGGCCAGCGAGGGGATCACGGCCGACTTCGACCGCATCGCCGAGGAGGATCTGGAGTACATGCTGGAGATGGCGTTCCAGCGCTACGTCGCCACCTCGGCCCTCATCGGCTCGCCCGAGACCTGCGCGCCCATCGTCGAGCGCCTGCGCGCCGTGGGTGTGGACGAGATCGCCTGCCTGATCGACTTCGGAGTCGAGCCCGCCCTCGTCGCGGCCGGGCTGCCGGTCCTCACCGAGCTGAAGGACCGTTTCGATCGATCCCCCGCGGTAGGGACGGAGCTCGCCTCCCCCTCACCGATCTCTCTCCCCCTCACCGAGGCCCAGAGCGACCTCTACACCGTGGCCCAGGCGGGAGACGAGGCGCTCAGGGCCTACTACGAGTCCGGCGTCCTCGATCTGCGGGGACCCCTGGATCTCCACCTTCTGCGCCGGGCGTTGCAGGGCGAGGTCGACCGCCACGAGGCGCTGCGTACGGTTTTCCCACCAATGGGCGAAGCGCAGGTGATCCTGCCGGCGCTCCGCCTGGAAGTCCCCCTTCTCGACGCCTCGGGCTGCCTTTCCGATCGGCAGGAGGAGATCGCCGGGAGCTGGCTGGACGAGCTGGCCCGCGATCCTTTCGATCTCGCTCGCGGCCCGCTGTTCCGCGTTTCGGTGATGCGTCTCGGGGCGAGGCGCCATCTGCTGTCGGTCGCCGTCCACCACATCGCGGCCGACGGCCTGTCGATCGGCATCGTTCTCAGTGAGGTCTTCGCCGCCTACGAGGCGTCGCGGGCCGGCCGCCGGCCGGTCCTGCCGCGGCCCCTGCAGTTCCGCGAGTACGCGGCCTGGCTGACCCAGGCCTGGACGGCGGAGCGGCGGGCGGCGGACGAGGCCTACTGGTTGAGCGAGCTTATGGGCGAAGTACCGGGGGAAGTACCGGGGGAGATGCCCGTCTTCGAGCCGCCCACAGACCGCCCCCGCCGGCCGGTCTTCACCTTCCGGGGACGGCGGCAACGGACGGTCCTCCCGGCCGCGGACCGCGAGCGCATCCTGCGATTCGGCCGGCGGAACGGCGCCACCCTCTACATGACCCTGCTCGCCGCCTGGACCGCCCTGCTCCATCGCTGGACCGGGCAGGACGATCTGATCGCCGGCAGCGGTCAGGCCCGTCGGCCGCTCGAAGGAGGGGAGCGCCTGGTGGGGCACTGCACGGACATCGTGCCCCTGCGCAGCCGTGTGGAGAAGGATGGGGAGGGGGAACCCACCTTTCTTCGCCATCTCGCCGCCGTGCGCCGCCACGTGCTCGGGGCCCACGACCACGACGAGCTCTCTTTCTCCCGGCTCGTGCGGCGGCTGGCGCTGCGGCGCGATCCCAGCCGGTTGCCCCTGGTCAACACCGTCTTCAATCTCGACCCCGAGTGGGCGATCGGTCGGTCGGGTGGCCTGGAGGTCGCCGAACGTTCGCCAGCCGTGCCCTTCGTCAAATTCGACCTGGCCGTCCACGCCGTATCCTCGGGCGACCGGCTGGTGATGTATTTCGACTCGCGCAGCGATCTGTTCGACGCGGTCACGATCGAGCGTCTGGCCGGCCGCCTCGTGGCCCTCCTCGAAGGGGCCATGGAGCTCCCGGAGCGTCTGCTTGGAGAGCTGCCTTGGATGACGGCGGCGGATCGCGCGCAGCTCGTGGCCGAAGCCCTGGTCCCTTATCCCCGGGAGCGGACGGTTCATCAGCTCTTCGCCGAGGTGGCCGCGGCGCGTCCGGACGCGGTGGCGGTCGAAGCCGGAGACCGGTGTCTGTCCTATGCGAAGCTGGACGTCCTTGCGAGCGCCTGGGCCCATCGTCTCCGCTCCCTGGGCGTGGGGACGGAGGCGCGGGTCGCGACCGTTCTGGAGCGCTCGCCCGAGCTGATCATCGCCTGGCTGGCGACGCTCAAGGCCGGCGGGGCGTACGTCCCCCTCGATCCGGGCTTCCCCGAGGAGCGGCTGGCCCGGCTGCTGACAGGATGCGGGGCCGTCGCGGTGCTGACGGCGGCGGAGCACCGGGAGATCCTAGAAAGAATCTCCCCCGTCCCCGTCTTCGCCCTGCCTCCTTGCTGGTCTCCCTCTTCTCCCGGTGAGGGGGGTGGCGAGGGGGCGGGAGAAGAGAGTCGGGGTGATGAGAGTCTTGGGTGGGGGAGCTCTGAGGCCAAGGCTCTTCCGGACTCCCTCGCCTACGTCACCTACACCTCGGGCTCCACGGGCGAGCCCAAGGGGGTGGCGATTCCCCACCGCGCCGTCGTCCGCCTGGTGCGGGAGACGGACTACGCCCCCCTGGGGCCGGACGACCGGGTCGCGCATCTCGCCCACGTGGCCTTCGACGCCACCACCTTCGAGATCTGGGGACCGCTGCTCAACGGCGGCCGCGTGGTGGTCCTGGATCGCGACACGGTCGGCTCGCCCCACCGGCTGGCCGCGGCCCTGCGCGAGCGCGGGATCACGGCGCTGTTCCTCACCGGCGCGCTGTTCAACCAGATGGCGGTTGAAGAACCGGCGGCCTTCGCCGGCGTACGTTGTCTTCTCACCGGCGGCGAGGCCGCCGACCCCAACCGATTCCGCGCCGTCCTGACAGCCGGCGCCCCGGCCCGCCTGGCCAACGCCTACGGCCCCACCGAGTGCACCACCTTCGCTCTTTGGGAGTCCGTAACCGTGGTGCCCGAAGGGGCGGTGAGCGTGCCCATCGGCCGGCCAGTCGCCAACACCCGCCTCTGCATTCTGCATGGGAGCGAGCCTGTTCCACCCGGAGTGGACGGCGAGCTCTGCCTGGGCGGCGACGGCCTGGCCCGCGGCTATCTCGGCCTCCCCGACCTGACGGCGGAGCGGTTCGTGCCCGATCACCATGCGACCACGCCCGGAGAGCGCCTCTATCGCACGGGCGACCGGGCCAGGATGCTCCTGGACGGCCGGGTCGAGTATCGCGGCCGGCTCGACCGCCAGCTGAAGATCCGCGGCTTCCGCGTCGAGCCGGGCGAAATCGAAGCGGCCCTTGCCACCCATCCAGGAGTGCGGGAGGCGGCAGCCGGGGTGAGCAGGAACCGGCTGGGCGAGCTTCAGCTCACGGCCTGGCTCGTTCCCGGCACCGGGTCCTCTCCCACGGCCCGCGAGCTGCGCGGGTTCCTCGCCGCGCGGCTGCCGGGTCCGATGATCCCCGCGGTCTTCACCCTGGTCTCCTCGCTGCCGCTGACGGCCAGCGGCAAAATCGACCGGCGTGCCCTGGCTTCCCTCGCGCCGGAATCGCCGGAGCTATCGGAGACATTGGCCATCACCTCGCCGGCCGGCCCCCGCACCGCCACCACCGACCTGCTCTGCGACCTCTGGGGAGAAGTGCTCGGACGCGAGCGGCTGGCGCCGGACGACGACTTCTTCGAGTTGGGCGGGCACTCCCTGCTCGCCACCCGTATCCTGTTGCGCGTGCGCAGCCTTTTCGGGCTGGACCTGCCCATGCACGTCCTTCTCGATCTGCCGACCCCCGCCCTCTTTGCCGCACGAATCGACGGTGAGCTGCGCGCCGGGCTGCCGCCGGGCACCCTCCCCGCGTCCGCGGCGGGTCTGACGGAGCGTCGCGCTCCGCTCTCCTTCGTCCAGGAGCGGCTCTGGTACTTCAACCGCCTGGCCCCGCGCTCGATCGCCTACAACCTCCCGGCGGCCTTCCACCTCGCGGGTCCCCTCGCCTCCGAGGCGCTGGCGGCGGCCCTGGGAGAGATCGTCCGCCGGCACGAGGCGTTACGTACAGTGTTCGCGGAGGGGGATGTGGGAGAGCCCGAGCAAGTGGTGCGGGCCTTCGCCGGCTTCGCGCTCCCCCGGGTGGACCTCTCGGCCCTGCCGGACCCCGCGGCCGCCGCGCGGCGCCTGATCCACGACGAGGCGCGGCAGCCCTTCGACCTTGGGAGCGGCCCGCTGCTGCGTGCCTTCCTGCTACGCCTCGACGGCGAGACCCATACGCTGCTGCTCGCCGCCCACCACATCCTCGCGGACGGCTGGTCGTTCGGGGTGCTGGGTCAGGAGCTGGGGGCTCTCTACCGCGCCGCCCTCGCTGGTCGGCCCTCGCCGCTGCCGGCGCTGCCGATCCAGTACGTGGACTTCGCCGTCTGGCAGCGATCCTGGCTGCGCGGCACGGTTCTGGACTCCCTGCTCGACGACTGGCGCCGCCGTCTGGCCGGCCATCCGGGGGTCATCGAAGTGCCCGCCGACCGGTCGCGGCCCTCGATCCAGAGCTTCCGGGGCGCCATCGAGCGATTGCCGTTCGTCGCATCGGGCGAGGGCGGGGAGCTTCGCGATCTGCTGCGGAGCATGGGGCTCCGCTACCGGGCGACGCCGTTCATGATCGCGCTCGCCGCCCTTCTGGTCGTTTTCCGCCACCATACCGGCGAGGAGGATCTGCTGGTGGGCACCCCCATCGCCAACCGCACCCGCGAGGACCTCGAGGGGCTGATCGGCTTCTTCGTCAACACCCTGCCCCTGCGCACCAGCCTGGAGGGAGATCCCAGCTTCACCGGCCTGGTGGCGCGGGTCCGCGAAGCCACCCTGGGGGCCTACGCTCATCAGGACCTGCCCTTCGACAAGCTCGTCGAGGCGTTCGCTCCCGCCCGCGACCTGTCGCGCAACCCCCTGGTGCAGGTGGTCTTCGCCTTCCAGAACAGCGCCGTGGCGGATCGCCACCTGGCACCGGGCCTCGCCTGCGACCTCGAGTACGTCGACGGCGGCACCTCCAAGTTCGACCTGACCTTCTTCCTTCAGGATACGGAGAACGGGCTGTCGGGCGGCGTGGAGTACGCGACCGATCTGTTCGACGCGACCACGGTGCGGCGCTTGGCGGAGCATTTCATGAGCGTGGTGCGCGCCGCCGCATCCGCGCCGGACGCGGCGATCTCGGAGTTGCTCGCCCTCACTCCGGAGGAGCGGCAGCGAGTCGTCGAGGCCCGGAATGCCCGGGCCGCCGATCTCCCGCGTAGCGGTCTCGCCAAAGAAGGACTCCCCTTCGAGGCGCCGCGCACCCCGGCGGAGCAGATCGTGGCCGGCGTCTGGGGCGAAGTGCTCGGCCTGAAGCGGGTGAGCATCCGCGACAGCTTCTTCGATCTCGGTGGACACTCCCTCCTGGCGGGCCGGGTGCTCAGCCGGCTGCGCGCCCCCCTGGGAGTCGATCTTTCGCTCTCCGAGTTCTTCCAGGATCCAACTGTAGCCGGCCTCGCCCGGCTGGTGGATCAAGCACGGCAGACGCAGCGCGGCACCAGGCGTCCCCCCCTGGTCCACACCTGGGAAGGTCCGGCGCGCCTCTCCTTCGCCCAGGAGCGGCTTTGGCTGGTGGATCAGCTCCAGCCCGGCAGTACCGCCTACAACATGGACCTTCCCCTGGTGTTGACCGGCAGCCTTGACGTGCAGGCGCTCGGCCGGGCGCTGGCGGAGACCGCCCGCCGTCACGAGGTGCTGCGAACGCGGTTCGTCGCTGCCCAAGACGGACCGGTCCAGGTCGTCGAACCGGTCTCCTGGCTCGGTCTCGACCCGATCGCCCGGGTGGATCTGGCGGGTCTAGCTCTGGAGACGGCTCGGGCTGAGCTGGGCCGCCTCGCGGGTCTTCACCGGTCCTTCGATCTTGCCCGCGGTCCCCTGTTCCGCGCCGTTCTGGCGCGGGTGAGCGAGGAAGAGCACGCGCTGCTGGCGGACATGCACCATGCGGTCTGCGACGGCTGGTCGCTGGGGGTGATGACGCGCGAGCTGTCCGCTCTCTACGGAGCTTTCTCCGCGGGCCGGCCGTCGCCGCTGCCCGAGCTGCCGATCCAATACGCCGATTTCGCCCGCTGGCAGAGGCAATGGTTGCAAGGCGAGGTCGTGGAGGCGGAGCTTGCCTGGTGGAAGGAACAGATCGGCGAGAATCTGCCGCCGCTCGCCCTGCCCACCGACCGGCCGCGGCCGGCCCAGCCGCCGGCCGGCGGGTTCCGCAGCGAGAGCCAGGTCCTCCTCCTTTCCCCCGAGCTGGCAGGAGGGCTTACAGCCCTCGCCCGGGGCCGGGGGGCGACGCTGTTCATCGTGCTGCTCGCCGGTTTCCAGACGCTGCTCCATCGCCACACCCGCCAGCCGAAGATCGCCGTCGGCTCTCCCGTCGCCGGCCGCACCCGGCTGGAGGTGGAGGAGCTGATCGGCCTCTTCGTCAACACTCTGGTGCTGGCGGCCGACTTCAGCGGCGAGCCCACGGTCACCGCGCTTCTGGACCGGGCGAGGGACTCCACCCTCGGCGCCTTCGATCATCAGGATCTTCCCTTCGAGCAACTCGTGGCCGCGCTGGCCCGGGACCGCGATCCCAGCCGCCCGCCCCTGTTCCAGGTGATGTTCGTGCTGCAGAACAATGCCCAGTCCGAAATCGACCTACCCGGCCTCACCCTCGCGATCCTGCCCGGGAGCGGCTCGACCGCGTTGTTCGACCTGACGCTGAGCACCATGGAGACAGAAGAGGGAATCGCCTGCGGCGTCACCTATGCCGCCGAGCTTTTCGATCCCGCCACCATCGTCCGCCTCCTGGAGCACTACCGGCGCCTGCTGGAGGCTTGGGTGGACGATTCCGGCCAGCTTGTCGACCGGTTGCCTCTGTTCTCCGGAGCAGAGCAGCAGCAGATCGAGCGACGGGATGAGAACCTGGCGGAAAACTCTGACGCCGCGAAGGAGACCCTTGCCGAGGCGAGGCGTGCCGAGCTGGAGCGTCGCCGGGCCGAGGTGGCTTCCCGCCGCGGCCAACTCTCGGGCGATCGCCGGGCCCTGCTCCGCAAGTGGGTGGGCGGTGGAGGGGCGGTTCCAGCCGGCCGCGAGGAAGCGCCGCCGGAGGTGAGCCCCCTCGTGGAGCTGCAGACCAGCGGCAGCCGGCCTCCCATCTTCCTGGTTCATGCGGCGGGCGGCCTCGTCCACGATTTCGTCAATCTGGCCCATCGGCTCGATCCGGACCAGCCCTTGTACGCCCTCCAGTCTCCGGGACTCGCGGGCGGCGGGCATTTCGCCACGGTGCCGGAAATGGCCGCCTGTTACCTGGAGGCGGTCCGCTCCGTCCAGCCGCGGGGACCGTACCGCCTGGGCGGCTACTGCGTGGGCGGCAGCGTGGCCTTCGAGATGGCCCGACAGCTCCGCGCCGCCGGAGAGGAGATCGAAACTCTCCTGCTCCTCGAAAGCCCCGGCCCGCCGTCCGAGCCGCCGCCTCCGCTCGACGAGGCCGAGCTACTGGCTACCTACGCCCGCAGCTATGGCAACGGTACGCAGGTCTCCCCAGACGAGCTGCGCGCTCTGCCTCCTGAGGCGTGGATCGACTGGGTGCTCGAACGGGTGCGGGAAGCCGGCGGTCTGGACGAGTCCTTCGACGCCGCGCAGCTCCACCGGCGGTGGGAGGTGATGAAGCGGAACACCCGCGCCATTCTCCCCTTCGTCCCCGCCGGTCCGTTGCCCCTGGGCGCCATCCTCTTCCGCGCGGTCGACCAGCCGGACGCGTTCCGGAGCCAACCGTTCCTGGGCTGGGAGCGCTGGTTGGAAGGACCCGTCGAGGTCGTGAACGTGGAGGGCGGCCATCTCGACGTCTTCCAGGAACCCGCCGTCACAGCGGTCGCCCGCGAGTTGCGAGACCGGACGGCGGTGGGCGCCGCGGTATGATGCCGGCGTGATCCGCGCCGTTCTCTTCGATTTCAACGGTGTGCTGGTCGACGACGAGCCCATCCATCTGGAAGTGTTCCAACGCGTCCTCGCCGAGGAGGGGATCACCGTCTCCGCCGAGGACTATTGGAGCCGCTACCTGGGTCTCGACGACCGCACCTCCTTCGCGGCGGTGCTCGGAGAAGCGGGCGAGCCCGCGACCGTTCCCCGCCTGATGCGGCTGGTGGCCCGCAAGGCGAGCTACTACCAGGAACGTATCCGTCGCAGCGGCTACCCGTTCTTTCCGGGTGCCGTGGAGCTGGTACGAGATCTCGCCGCCGGCGGGCGCATGCTCGGCGTGGTGAGCGGCGCCCTGCGTGAGGAGGTCGAAGGGGCGTTGCGCCAGGCCGGCATCCTCGACCGCTTCAAGGTGCTGATCACCGCCGAGGACGTGGCCGAGGGCAAACCCGATCCCGAGGGTTATCTCAAGGCCCTGGAGAATCTCAACTCCCAGCCGCCGCTGCCCGAGCGTCTGCTTCATCCCCATGAGGTGCTGGCCGTGGAGGACAGCCCGGCCGGTCTCGCCGCCGCCGCCGAAGTGGGCTTCCCCACCCTGGGCGTGGCCCATACCTTTCCTGCCGGCCGCCTCTCCATGGCCGACACCGTGACGGCAAGCCTCCGCGATCTGACTCCCTCCGGGGTCGACCGCCTCTTTGCCGAGGTCAGCCGGCGGTGAATCAGGAGGTCAGCCAGAGAGCGGAGCAGTTCGTCCGCCCGCTCTACGCCGGTCTGGACGGCCTGCAGACCTTCGACCGCGTGGAACGGCTCCGCCGGTGGGTGGCCGGCCTGGCCGAAGGTCTGGAGATCGATCGCGATCTGCTCGATCTGCTGCTCGTCTTTCACGGTGTCGTGGACCGCCTGGGCTCTCTCGCTGCCGGCGGCCGGTTAGATCTTTTCCTCCGTGACCTCGGTCTTGCCGATACCACGGCGCGCCGGGTGCGCTCCGGCCTGGGGAGGCTCGGGGAGGATCCCAGGGGACCCGAGGAAAAGCTGCTCCACGACGCGATCCTCCTGGAGTCGGCAGGCGTCGCCGCCACGGCCGAGCGGCTGATGGCGCTGGGGAAGAAACGGACGCCCCTGGCGAGGGCGCTGCATCAGCTCGATCCCGGTCCGCCGGCCGAGCGCTACCGGACGTCGCGGGGCGCCGCCCTGGGAACTGCCCGCCGGACTGAGGCCGAACTGTGGATCGCGGACCTGCGGCAGCGGATCGCCGCGGAGGACTGTACCGGAGGACGTACCTAGAGGACGTATCTAATTGATGGGGAGGCGGCCGGCGAAGCCTTCGTCGTAGGTGTGGAAGAAGGACAGGGCCTGCTCGGGGAAGCGCCAGCAGTAGTAGCCGTCGCCGCTGTCCCAGTCCACCAACCAGACGCCCTTGACCTCGCAGCCGAGGGTGGAGACCTGTTGCGCCCAGGCGCGGACGATCCGCTCCCGCGCCTCCTCCAACTCGTCCCGCCGGGAGTCGAGCTCGTCGCGGTCGGCGACGCTGTTGATCAGGGCCTCCACCTGGCGCACCGCGGCCGCCGTCAGGTCGCGCACCACGGGGAAGGTGTTGACCGCCTCGTCATAGGAGAAGATGCGTTTGCCGATGGCTCTGCGCTTGGGCATGAGCGAAAGATCATACCAGACCACGGCTCCCGGGTATGGGGAAGGGCACAGGCTTCCCGTGCTCGCCGGACTCAGCTACAGTCGTTGCGGTGAACGATCTGGAGAGTATCCGGGAGCGCACCCGGGAAGGCTGCATCGAGGCCATCAGCGGCGGCATGTTCTCCGGCAAGAGCGAAGAGTTGGTGCGCCGCCTGCGCCGGGCCTCCCTCGCCCGCCAGGTGGTCCAGGTCTTCAAGCCTTCCGCCGACGCCCGGCACGAAAACTCTCAGCGCCTGATTACCCGCGACAAGCGGGAGCTGGAGGCGGTGAGCGTCACCTGCAGCCATGAGTTGCACCAACGGCTCCATCCGCAGGTCCAGGTAGTGGGAATCGACGAGGCGCAGTTCTTCGACGACGGACTGGTGGACGTGGTGACCGAGCTGGCGGACTCCGGCGTGCGGGTGATCGTGGCCGGGCTGGATCTCGACTACCTGCGCCGCCCCTTCGGCCCCATGCCCCGCATCCTCGCCATCGCCGAGTACGTGGACAAGGTCCACGCCGTCTGCATGCGCTGCGGCGCGCCGGCCCACTACAGCCAGCGCATCGCCGGCGGCGGCGAGCAGCTTCAACTGGGGGACACCGAGTCCTACGAGGCCCGCTGCCGCCGCTGCTACCAGGCGTTCGAGCCGTAAACGCTCACTCCCCGCCGTACAGGCTTTGATTCTCACCTTGATGTTTAGCGTAGGGGCGGGTCTGGACGGTGGGTTGGGGGCTCGACCCGCCCTGGTGGGGGACGCCCTCGGCATTGCAGGGCGGGTCGAGCCCCCTCCCGCCCGTCCAGACCCGCCCCTACGCTAAGCTAAGACGCCCTCAGGCACCCGGGACGATCGGTATCGGGTGGTTGTTCACGTCGACGCGGACGTAGACCACTTCGGCCTCGGTCACCTTGACGCGGCCGGTTCCCGTCGAGCGGTCGGCCTCGACCGTCACTTTGACCGTCACCGACGTCCGCCCCACCCGTAGCGTTTCCGTGTAGAAGCTCACCAGGTCGCCCACGAAGACAGGGGAATGAAAGATAGCTTCGCGCATGGCGACCGTCACCAGCCGGCCAGGCAGGGGGACATGGCGGTGCCCCTCCACCGCCCCCGCCTGGTCGATGTAGGAGAGGATGATGCCGCCGAAGATGGTGCCCAGGGCATTGGTGTCTTTGGGCATCAGGATGACGCGGATGGCCGGCTGCAAGGGGCCGGCACTCGGGCGCGACGGAGAGGCGTCCATCGAATCTCGTTCCTTTCCAATCAGATAGGCGAGCCTTAAGGGGCAATGGGCTTCATGCTATCCTAGCCTTCTCTGGTTTCACGGCCCCCCTTCCGGGAATGAACCCCACAATCCCCTCGCAGCCCAGCCCCGGTTCCCTGGAGTCGATGAGCGATGCCGTCCTGTTACGGCAGGTCTCCGAACGCCAGCCGGAAGCCCTGGGAGCGCTGTACAGCCGCTACGCTCCGACGTTGCTCGCCCTGGGCGCGCGCATCATGGGCGGCGTGCCCGAAGCCGAAGAGGTGCTGCAAGAGGTTTTTCTCCACGTCTGGAACCACGCCGAACGCTACGACGCCAGCCGGTCGTCGGTGTCCACCTGGCTGATCCTCATCGGGCGTAGCCGGGCCATCGATCGCCTGCGCACCCGCAAGGTGGTGGAGCGCACCCACGAGAACGCGGCGAAGCGCGATCCGGCGGGCCATGCATCTCCTGAAGGCGTGGAATCCGTATTTGTCCATGAACGGCGGCAGCGGGTGCGTGGGGAGATGGAGAAGCTGCCACCGGAACAGAGACTGGTCCTCGAGATGGCGTTCTACGAGGGCTTGAGCCAGAGCGAGATCGCCGCCAAGGCCGGCCTGCCGCTGGGTACCGTCAAAACCCGGACGCTCCTGGCGATGAAAAAACTGCGCAATGCGCTACGCGATGAGATTCGACAACTGCTGTGAACGATCCAACCCAATCTGAGGATCTGACCATCCTCGCCACTGTCGAGGCGCTGGAGCAGGGGAGCGAAGGCTCACCTGGCGCGCCGCGCGCCGTCGGGGCCACCGAAGCGGGGGAAACCCTGGCCCGTCTCTACACCGAGGTGCTGGGCCTGATCTCCTACGACCTCGAGCCGGTGGAACCTTCGGCTGCCGTCAAAGCGCGTTTGATGGCTGCCATCCATCGCGCGGAGCCCATGACGCCCCGGGACGTGGGGGACTCCGCCCTTCTCACGCCCGCCGAGCCCATCCGTCTGACCTCGATCCGGCCGGCCCAGCCGCCCCGATCGGGGAGCGTGCCGACGCCTGCACCCTTCCGGAGCGTGCCCTCTGCCGGTATCGCCCGTCCCGCATCCTCCGAGACTCGGATTCCCCGGCCGACCTCGCTCACCCCTCCGCCGCGCCGCGCCGTCCGTCCGGCGCGTTGGCCGCTGGCTCTCGCCGCCTCGCTGGCCATTCTTTTCGCCGGTCTTTCCGGCGTCCTCTACGTCCAGCTCGGCCAGCAACGGGAGACCCTCGACGCTCTCGGCCAGCAGCTCGACCTCGAGCGCGGCCGGGCGGCGAGCGCCGTCAAGCAGGCGCGCCGCTCCGAGGCGGACGCCCTGAGCCTGCGAGAGAAATTCGCGCTGGTCACCTCGCCGGCCGTCGAGGCCAGCCCCATGCGGCCCCCGGCGGCCAATCCCCTTCAGCCGGGAGCCCGCGGTGTGCTGTTCGTGGCCTCCGACCACCAGCACTGGTACCTCTGTCTCCACGGCGTGGAGCCCGCCCCCGCGGGCAAGACCTACAAGCTCTGGTTCATGGCCAATGGGGTCCCGGTGAGCGGCGGCATCTTCACCGCCCGGCCGGGCGAGCCTGTCGAGCTCAGCTCGAAAGAGATGCCAGCCGGCACCAAAGCGGTGAAGGTCACCCTGGAGGCTGATCCCCAGGCACCCAAGCCCGCCGGCCCGGAGGTTCTCCAGGCGGCGGGCGTGTATCAGCTCAGCTAGGGCCTGGCAGAACCAAAGAAATACGACCCAAGCCAGGCCTGTTGTAGGCACTCGAAAGGGTACAAAAACCATGCTCATGCATATGGATCCAACATACTTCCTCTTCATCCTTCCGGCATTCGCCCTGTCGCTGTGGGCAAGCTGGCGGACGAAGTCGGCGTTCAAGAAATACTCTCAGGTGCGCACCTTTCGGGGGATGACGGGTGCCCAGGCCGCGCAGGAGATGTTGCGCGCGTCCGGCATTACCGACGTGCAGGTGGTGCCGACGAACGGCTTCCTATCGGACCACTACAACCCGGCCACCAAGACGCTGGCGCTGTCCGAGGCGACCTTTGCGTCGAACTCGGTCGCCGCCGTGGGTGTCGCCTGTCACGAGGCCGGGCACGCCCTTCAGCACGCCCAGGGCTACAAGGCCCTCGGGCTGCGCTCGGCCCTGGTGCCGACGGCGAACCTGGGTTCTACGGCGGGCTACTTCGTGATGTTTGGAGGCGCCCTGTTCCACTCGCCGAACCTCATCTACCTCGGCGCGATACTGTTTTCGGCGGTACTACTTTTCCAGATCGTGACGCTGCCGGTGGAGTTCGACGCGACCGCCCGCGCCAAGCGAGTGGCCGTGGAGACCGGCATCGTCCTGCCCCAGGAGCGCGAGGGCATG
Source organism: Thermoanaerobaculia bacterium (assembly GCA_035472915.1). Classification (GTDB taxonomy): domain Bacteria; phylum Acidobacteriota; class Thermoanaerobaculia; order Multivoradales; family UBA5704; genus DATARR01. The sequence goes on along the minus strand of DATIOS010000081.1, from coordinate 7,660 downwards.
GACCGGGTCCTCAACGCCGCGGCCATGACCTACGTGGCGGCCGTCGTGTCGACCTTGATGACTCTCCTCTATTACCTGCTGCGCGCGCGCCGGTGATCTAGCGCCGAGCGGTACCATCCAGGAAGACGAAGGGCCTCGCTGGGGAAGCCCAGGCGGGGCGTTTTCGATTGGTCCTGATTAGGCTATCCTTGGGCCATGACCCAACTTTTACAGCGTGCCATCTCAGAGCTCTCGAAACTTCCTGACGATACGCAGGATGCGTTGGCTACGCGCATTCTTGCCGATCTGGAAGATGACCAGGCGTGGGACGAGCAATTTGCCGCCACCACCGAGGAGCAGTGGGCGCGCTTGTCCGAGATGGCGCAGCGAGAGATCGCTGCTGGGGATTCTCTGCCTCTTGAGGAGTTTCTCCGGATCAGGAAGTCCGGAGAGTGAAGTCGAGCGTCACGAAGGAGTTCCGGAAACGCTTCGATCAGCTACCCTCCCCAGTTCAAGAACAAGCGATTCGAGCCTATGAGATATGGCGAGTGGACCCCTTCCACTCTAGTCTCCAGTTCAAGCGGGTCAACAAGTTACTGTCAATCTATTCTGTTCGCGTCGGCTTGGGCCACCGTGCCCTGGCTTTCCGGAAGTCGGATCAAGTCGAGTGGTTCTGGATCGGCTCGCATGCCGAATACGACGAGCTGCTGAAACGCCTCTGAGCGCCGCCGGGGGCCCCGGTTCGAAGCTCCGATACAATACGCACTCTTTGCCGCTCCCCGGTCAGGGGCCGCGGCGCGCGAGGGTCTTCCGGTTATGCGTGACAAACGATTTCCCGACGTCCCGGGCGGATATCCCTTCCCGATGCTGGAGCAGCAGGTGCTCCAGGAGTGGAAGGACCAGGACGTCTTCGAGGCGACGCTGAAGCGGCCTTCCCCCGCGGGAGAGTTCGTCTTCTACGATGGACCGCCCACCGCCAACAACGTCCCCCACGTGGGCCACGTGGTGACGAGGGTGGTAAAGGACGTTTTCCCCCGCTACCGTACGATGCGCGGCTATCACGTCGCCCGTAAGGCGGGATGGGACACGCACGGCCTCCCCGTCGAGATCGAGGTCGAGAAGCGTCTCGGCTTCACCGGCAAGCAGCAGATTGAAGCCTACGGTATCGCCGAGTTCAACAAAGCGTGCCTGGAGAGCGTCCATACCTACGAGAAGCAGTGGCGCGCCATGACCGAGCGCATCGGCTACTGGGTGGACCTCGATCACGCGTACTTCACCTACGCCAACAAATACATCGAGTCGGTCTGGTGGTCACTCTCGGAGCTGGCAGCCCGCGGCCTGCTCAACGAGGGCTACAAAATCCAGCCCTATTGCGGCCGCTGCGGCACCACCCTCTCCAGCCACGAGGTGGCCCAGAACTACAAGGACGCGGACGATCCGTCCATCTGGACCCTGTTTCACGCCCGGCCGGGTCAGACCGCGAAGACAGTGGACGGCCAGGATTGGACGGTGGGGGACAACGTCTACCTCGTGGCCTGGACGACCACGCCGTGGACGACGCTCGCCAATGTCGGCCTCGCCGTCCATCCCGACCTTATCTATAAGGTTGTGGAGCACCCGGCCAAACCGGGCGAGCTCATCCTCCTGGGCGACGATCTCGGCACCGCCGTGCCCGTGCAAGTCGAGGACGACGGCAAGCGCCATCAGGCCGACCTGCGGCAGGCGCCGGCTCTCGCCCGCTTCCGCGGCCGGGATTTGGAGGGGCTGCTCTACGACCGCCTCTTCACCTTCTTCGAGCCGGACGTTCCTGGCAAGGTGGTGCTCGGCGACTATGTGACCTCGACCGACGGCACCGGGCTCGTGCACACGGCGCCCCCCTTCGGCGAGGACGATTACCAGACGGGCCGGCGCTACGAGCTGCCGATGATCCTGTCGGTCGATGGCGAGGGGAAGATCGTCCCCGGCGCCGGCCCTTTCGCCGGGCTGTGGTTCAAGGACGCGGACCCCAAGATCATCCAGGATCTCAAGAGCCGCAGCCTGATGCTCCACTCGGACCGGTACCGCCACAGCTACCCGTTCTGCTGGCGGTGCGACCGGCCGCTCCTCTACTACGCCACCACGAGCTGGTTCGTCCGCACCACCGAGGAAAAGACCGAGCTGGTGGCCAGGAACAAGGAAATCCACTGGCACCCGGAGCACATCGGCGAGGGGCGGTTCGGCAACTGGCTGGAAAACGTGGTGGACTGGGCCCTCTCCCGCCGCCGTTACTGGGGGACGCCGCTGCCCGTCTGGCGCTGCCCGGAGTGCGAGCACCAGCAGGTGATCGGCTCCTTCGAGGAGCTTTTCGCCGCCTCCGGCCAGCCGAAGCCGGCGGATCTCTACGATCCGGAGCAGTTCAATCCGCACCGGCCCTTCATCGACGAGGTTACCTGGCCCTGCCCCGAGTGCGGCGGCGCCGGCACCATGAAGCGGGTGGAGGAGGTCATCGACGCCTGGTACGACGCGGGCTCGATGCCGTTCGCCCAGCACCACTACCCGTTCGAGAACCGGGAGCTGATCGACCAGCGGATTCAATATCCGGCGGACCTGATCTCCGAAGCCGTTGACCAGACGCGCGGCTGGTTCTACACCCTCCATGTCCTGGGCGTGCTGCTCTTCGACTCGGTGGCCTATAAGACCTGCATCGTCCTTGGCCACGTCAACGACGACCAGGGGCGGAAAATGTCGAAGCGGCTGGGCAACGTCGTCGAGCCCATGGGTGTCATGCAGGAGACCGGTGCGGACGCCCTGCGCTGGTACTTCTGCATCAACAACCCGGAAGTGAACTCGCGCTTTTCGGCCCGGCTGGTTCGCGAGGCCGCGCAGGGGTTTCTGCTGCCGCTGTGGAACGCCTTGTCGTTCTTCACCATCTACGCCAATCTCGACGGCTGGCATCCAGGTGAAGAGGAAAAGATTCAGCCTTTCGACGGGCGGCCAGCCCTGGACCGCTGGATCCTCCTGCGCCTCGGGCGCTTGACGGCGGAAACGACGGAAAGGTTGGACGCCTACGACCTGACCGCCGCCGCACGGGGGATCGAGGAGCTGCTGGGCGACCTGACGAACTGGTACATCCGGCGCAGCCGCGACCGCTTCTGGGCACCCAACAGCGACGCGGCCGGTCACGCCGCCAAGGCGAGCGCCTATGCTGCCCTTTACGAGGTGCTCACCACGCTCACCCGGCTCATCGCGCCGTTCACGCCGTTCGTCGCCGAAGTGCTCCACCGGCATCTCGTGCGTAGCCAAATTGACAGCCAGATTGGGGGCGCTCCTGTGAGCGTTCACCTGGAGGACTGGCCGGTGCCCGCACCGGGCCGGGCCGACGAGGCCCTGGAAAAGGGTATGGCCGCCGTCCAAAGAATCGTCACTCTCGGTCATGCAGCCCGCAATCTCCACGGCCTGAAGACCCGGCAGCCCCTGCCGGCCGTCACCCTGGTGACGGCGGACGAGTCGCTACGGGGCTTCGTGGAGCCCTACGCGGAGTTGCTGGAGGACGAGCTGAACGTCAAGGAGATCCGCTGGGCCGCGGACCGCAACGTCTACGTCCATCATGAGGTCAAGCCGATCTTCCCCAAAACCGGGCCCCGCTTCGGCAAGAAGATGCCGGAGGTGAAGAAGGCTTTGGACTCGGCGGACGGCGATGCGCTGGCCGCCGAGTTGGAGCGCGCGGGGAAGATCACCATCCTGCTGTCCGACGGCCCGGCCGAGCTGTCGGCCGAGGAGGTCGAGGTGCGGCTGGTCGAGCGAGAGGGCACCGCCACCCAGGGGGACCGCGAGCTTCTCGTCGCGTTGTCGACGGAGCTGACGCCGGAGCTGGAAGCCGAAGGATTGGCCCGCGAGTTCGTCCACTGGGTGCAGCAGGCGCGGAAGAAGGAGGACCTCGACTACGCGGACCGCATCCGGGTCGCCTACGAAGCTGGAACGGAAATGAAGGCCGCCGTGGACGCCCATCTCGACTGGATCAAAGGGGAGACCCTGGCCGTCGAGGTCGTTGGGGCCGCGGCCGGATCTGCGGGCGAGCCGTCCATCCGGATCGAGAAGATCTGAGAGATATTCAGGTAGGACTTGAGGGGAGAGAGAATGGCCGGAATCTTTAAAGCCTACGACGTCCGAGGGATCGTTCCCAGCGAGCTCAACGAGGAGATCGCGCGCCAGATTGGCACTGCCTTCCAGTTCGTCCTCGACGCCGAGGACCGGGCAAACGGCAATGCCGTGCTGGTGAGCCGCGACATGCGCGAGCATAGCCCTGGACTTGAAAAGGCGCTGATCGAGGGGATCACCGCGGGCGGGCTCGACGTGATCGAGATCGGCCTGGCCACGACGCCGATGAACTACTTCGCCATCGCCCACCTCAAGACGGCGGGCGGCGTGCAGGTTACCGCCAGTCACAACCCGGCGGAGTACAACGGCCTCAAGTTCAGCCGTCACGGCGCCCGGCCTGTCTCGGGCGACCATGGCATCGCGCTCATGGAGCAGAAGGTCAAGGCAGGAGACCTGCCCAGGGCGGCCAAGCCGGGAACGGTCACTCAGGCCAACGTCACCGAGGCCTACAGCCAGCACGTTCTCTCTTTCCTGCGGGGAGACACCAGCCGGCGTCTCAAGGTGGTGGTGGACGCCGCCAACGGTATGGGCACCATCGACAAGCCCATTCTGGAGGCCATGAACATCGAGCTGACCCCTCTCTTCTTCGAGCTGGACGGCAGCTTCCCCAACCATGAGGCCAACCCGCTCAAGGAAGAGAACCTCCGCGATCTGCAAAAGGCTGTGCGGGAGCACAAGGCCGACCTCGGCGTCTCCTTCGACGGCGACGCCGACCGCGCCGCCTTCATCGACGAGACAGGCGAGGCCATCGGCAGCGACCTGATGACGGGGCTGATCGCGGGCGAGTTGTTGAAGCGCGAGCCGGGAAAAGTAGTGGTCTACGACCTGCGCTCCTCGCGGGCAGTCGCCGAGTACATCGAGGAGAACGGCGGCATCCCGGTCCGCGAGCGGGTGGGCCACTCCTTCATCAAGGCCACGATGCGCCAGCGCCACGCCATCTTCGGTGGCGAGCTGGCCGGCCACTACTACTTCCGCGACCACTCCTACGCCGACTGCCCGATGATGTCCGTGGTCGAGGTGCTGAACCTGATCCGGTCGAGCGGCAAGCCCCTGTCCGCCCTGGTGGCGCCGCTACGCCGCTATGCCAAGAGCCCCGAGATCAACTTCGTGGTGGACGACAAGAAGGGGAAGATGGACGAGCTCGCCCACCGCTACGCCGACGCCCAGATCGACTACCTGGACGGCATCACCTTCAGCTATCCCGACTGGTGGGCGAACGTCCGTCCCTCGAACACCGAGCCGTTCCTGCGGCTGGTGCTGGAGGCGAAGACACCTGAAGAGCTGAAACGGCACGAAGACGAGCTGATTGGGATTCTTGGCAAGCCGGTGGAGTAAAAGCAGCTACCCGTCCGCCTCATCCAAGAACCGCTCCAACCCCCGGCAGAAAAGCGCCGAGGTCTCGGCGTGCGGGAGGGCTCCGGTTCCTTCAAAGACGTCGAGACTCGCCTCAGGTACATGCTGGAGCCAGAGATCCGCGATCGCGACAGGCGGGGTCTTGGCTTGCCGGCCCCAGGCGAGCCAGACGGGCACTTCCAGTTGGGACAGCTCTTGGGAAACGTCCAGCCAAAGGTCGCCGCGCAGATAGGCGGCGAGGGCGGCCCGAGCCCCGGGAGTGTGGCTGGCGCGGTAGTGATGTTCGAGGAGGGCGGCGTCCACCCGCTCGGTCGCGGCGTAGACCTCCTTGCGCAGGTGATGCTCCACGGCGGTCCGGCTGGTGAGGGCATCCAGCACCGAGGCGGAGAGCAACGGCACCCTCAAGAGCTTTCCCACGAAGGACTGCGCCACGGACCGAGCCGGATCGTCGCCGCCCAGGCCGAGCGGAGACACGAGGCCGATGGCCCTCACCCGAGCCGGGTGTTCCACGGCGAGCTCCACCGCATAGGCCGCCGCCAGCCCGGCGCCTACCACCATGGCCTTGTCCCGCACGACGCCGGCGAGGAAATCCGCCAACAGGTCGAGGTACAGCTCGGGCCGGTGGGTTCCGCCGCCAGTCCGGGTGCGCCCCCAGCCGGGCAGGTCGGGGACGTAGACGCGGTGACGCTCGGCGAGGACCTCGGCTGCGGCCCGCCATTGATTGGCGTCGTATCCCGGGCCGAAGGAATGGAGGAGAAGGACCGGCGGACCGCTGCCGAGCTCCTGGAAGATCAACTCGGGGCCGGAGCGGCAGGCGTAACGATGGGCGCGTCCCCAGCGGGGAGCCGAGGGGGGCTCAGCGCGGCGGCGCAGAAGAGCGCCTGCCGCGACGGGCACTCCCACCGCCACTCCGGCCAACAGAAGGCGCTTGATCCAGCGCCTTTTCCGATCGCTTTGGAGGGACCGCCCCGAGCCTCTCACCATGGCTTGGAGAATACCATTTGCAGGCAGTTCCGGCCCTCCGGGCTATAATGCCCACTAGATTATGCCCCTGAGAACCATAGTCCGCCTCGGCCATCCCGCCCTCCGCACTCCGGCGGTTCCAGTTCCGCCGGCGCAGATCGGCGATCCCGAGATCCAGGCGCTCATCGACGACATGATCGAGACCATGCGCGAGTCCCACGGCGTGGGGCTTGCGGCACCCCAGGTGGGCGAAGAGGCTCAGATTTTCGTGTACCAGGCCGCCGGCCCGCCGGAAATCCCATTGCACGTGGTGGTCAATCCGATGATCACTCCCCAGGCCCGGGAGCTCGCCTACGATTGGGAAGGATGCCTGTCCATTCCCGATCTACGCGGGCTGGTGCCGCGGCATCCCAAGGTGCGGGTGCAGGGGCTCGACCGCGAGGGGAACGCCCTCGATTACGTCGTCACCGGTTTCGAGGCTCGCATCGTTCAGCACGAGTTCGACCACCTCAACGGCATCGTCTTCCTCGACCGCATGCGCGACCTCCGCTCGCTGGCCTTCTTCGACGAGTGGGAGGCCTACCTGGTCGGCGGCTCGCAGCCGGACCTCGACGAGACCGCGGTCGGCTGAGGTGGGCCGCGAGCTCGCCGTCCTCTGGGCGGGACGGCACCAGCGCTCCCACTGGGAAGAGATCTGCGAGTCCTACCGGCATCGCATCGCCCGCATCGCCCGCTCGACCCTGGTGAGAGACGTGCCCATTCGTGCCCGGGCCGCCGCCGAGGATCCCCAGCGGCTGCGAGCCGAGGGACAGGCCCTGCTCGCCGCCGTACCTCCGTCCGCCTGGACTTTCGCCCTCGACAGCCGCGGCGCAAGCCTCTCCTCGGAGCAACTCGCCGAGCGCCTGGCCCGGCTCCGCCAGGACTGGCCCCACCCGATCGTTTTCCTCGTCGGCTCTGACCTGGGCCTCGACCGCGCCGTGATCGACGCCGCTCGCGAAGTGCTGTCGCTGGGCCCCATGACGCTCTCTCACGAACTGGCACGGGTCGTGCTGTACGAGCAGATTTACCGCGCGCTCTCGATTGAGGCTGGAATGAGCTATCATCGCGAGCCCCTGTAAGCAGTATGATAGGGAACTTTTTGAAGCGCGCCGGCGAAAGGAGAAGCACCGTGGCCAGAATCGAGAAGGCCCAGGCGGCCGTGGAGTTGCCGCAGGACCGTTACGAGGCT
>DATIOS010000080.1:0-14776 GCA_035472915.1 Thermoanaerobaculia bacterium | reverse complement strand
TGCTCGCCACCGGAACCGGGCCTGCGCTCCCACCCGTCCCGGGGTTGGCGGCGGCGCAGCCGTGGGATAACCGGGATGCGACGGCGGTGAAGGCGATTCCACGCCGGTTACTGGTCCTCGGTGGCGGCGCGGTCGGCGTTGTTCAAGCGGACGATCTGCTGGCGCGGCCACCGGTTAGCGGTCGGCCCCGGCAGCGTGCTCTCGCCGGTCGTCGCGGTAAATCCTGAACCCGCTCCCGCCGTGGCGCTCCAGGAGGTGGCATGATCCGCGCCGCCCTCGCCGCGACCGCTTCGCTGGATCGCTGGCTGCTGGTGACCGTCCGCCGGCTGGAGTCCAGGGCGATGACTCGCCTGATGCGCGGCTTCACCCATCTGGGCGACACGCCGAGCTGGCTGCTGGTGGGGCTGGTCTTCGGATTGGGTGGCGGCGAAGGGCCGCGGAACTGCGCCTTGCTGGGCAGTGCCGCGGGATTGGCCCTCGCCCTGTCTCAACCGCTCAAGCGGGTCTGCCGCCGGCAGCGACCGGACCGCGGCCCCGGCGGCTTCGCGGCGCTGACCGAGAACCCGGACGCCTTCTCGTTTCCCTCGGGCCACACGACCGTGGCGTTCGCCGTGGCCGCCGCCTTCGCCGGCCAGACGGGGGGCTTGGGAACGCTCGCTCTGGTCCTGGCGATCGGCATCGCCGTTTCCCGGATCTACCTCGGAGCTCATTATCCTCTCGACGTGGCGGCGGGTGTCCTGCTTGGGACCCTGGCGGGTACGGCGGCGCGCATTTTGGTCAACCAGCTCCCTCTGCTCAAGCTCATGGGCTACGCCACGCTCGCCGCAATGTCGTAATACTGTTCTCTCTGATGCGCTCTCCACTTCCCGTTCTCGCCGCGGTCGAGATGGGCTACGGCCACCTGCGGGCCGCCCAGGCGCTGGCAACGGAGCTGGGCACCGAAGTTCTGAACGTCGACCGGCCACCCCTCGTCGGTCCCGACGAGCTGCGGCTGTGGCGTGCGTCTCGAAGGTTCTACGAGATGACCTCGCGGGCGTCCCAGATCCCGTACGTGGGCGCCCCTCTGCGCTCACTGCTGGAATCCCTGACGGACATTCCCCACCTCCATCCGCAGCGCGACCTTTCCAAGCCCAACCTGCAGGCGCGCTCGCTCCATCGCCTGTTCGAAAGAGGACTGGGCCGGGGCCTCGCCGACCATCTGCGGGCCACGGGCGCGCCGCTCGTCGCTACCTTCTTCGTCCCTGCCATGAGCGCGGACTTTCATGGTTGTGACCATATTTTTTGCGTCGTCACCGACGTCGACATCAACCGCGCCTGGGTACCGCTCGTGCCGTCAAAATCGCGCATCGTCTTTCTGACGCCGAGCTACCGCGCGGTCCACCGCCTGAGGGCCTACGGCGTAGCCAAGGAACGGATCGAGTACACCGGCTTTCCGCTGCCGCCCGAGCTGTTGGGCGGGCCTGAGCTTCCCGTGCTGCGGCACAATCTCGCAGGCCGCCTGGTGCGTCTGGACCGCAAGCGGGTGTTTCGCGACCAGACCCGCGGCGAGATCCACCATTTCCTGGGGGATCTGCCGGCAGATCAGGAAGGAAAGCCTCCGCTCCTCACCTACACCGTCGGGGGCGCCGGCGCCCAGGCCGACCTCGCCTGGCCGCTGCTGCGGGGATTGAAAGAGCTGATCGAGGAGGATCGCGTCCGTCTTTGCCTGGCGGCAGGAGTGCGGGCCGAGGTTGCCGCGAAGTTTCGCGAGTGCGTGTGCGAGGCCGGTCTGGACGATCGCCTCGGCCACGGCATCGAGATCTTCCTGGCACCAACCTTGGATGATTACTTTCCCCGCTTCAACGCCCTGCTGGCCGAGACCGACATCCTGTGGACCAAGCCCAGCGAGATGACTTTCTTCTCCGCCTTGGGCCTACCGCTCATCTTCTCACCGCCGGTGGGCGTCCATGAGCACTACAACCGGCGCTGGGCGATCGAAAACGGCCCGGGCCTGAAGCAGCGCGATCCCGCGCACGCCTCCTACTGGCTGCGCGAGTGGCTCAACGACGGCACCCTCGCCGGAGCCGCCTGGACCGGCTTCGTGAGGATGCCGAAGTTCGGGCTGTATCAGATTTTGGAGCGGGTGATGGGGCGGGCATGATCCGGCCTCAGGACTCTTCCTAGAGATTGAGGGAAAGTGGTACCCTCCCTCTGTGGCTACCATGGCGACCGCAAAGACTTTCCTGACCCTGGACAAGAAAGGGCGAACCACCTTTCCTGAAGAAGTCCGCGACGCGCTCGGCGTAGAAGCTGGCGACTTTATCCTCTTGGAGCGCACCGAGAGAGGAACTTTCGAGCTCGTTCCGGCTACCCTTGTGCCGAAAGACCAGCTCTGGTTTTATCATCCAGAGATGCAGGCTCGGATCGCAAAGTCCGAGGACGACTTTGCAGCCGGACGCGCCACTTGGACCAAAACCCCTGAGCAAGCTCAAGCGTTCCTGGACAGTCTCAAGAAAAAACCACGGCGCTGAGCTCTGAATGGCTCGCAAGCAGATCTTCCTCGCCGCCGGGTGGTCGGAGTCGTGGAAGGAGAGTTACGCCAAACTGAGTGCCGAGCATCAGGCTGCCTGTGATGAGACGATGATCGCGCTCATCAAACAGGTCCTATCCTCTGGCCTTCGAGTCAAGCCGATTCAGCCGGAAAAGTACTATATGGAAGCTCGAATCAATAGTGGCCACCGGATCGTTTTCCGTATCGAAGCGGGAAAGATCTTTTTCGTTGACGTGGTCAAGCACGATGAGATTTGGCGTTACGGGAAACGACCAAAACGCGAGGGGTGAGGCGGTCTCGAGCTTCTTGAAGATGTCGTCCGTTCGGTCTCGTCCTCGATTTTGCGCGCGCAACCTATGAAGAGGATGCTCGTGTCCCGGCTCTCTCGCAGACCCAACCGCCGGGCGGCTTCCAGATAGGTGATTTCCCTGCGTTTGCGCGCCCTGAGAAGGCGGAACGACTGTAACGGATTGGCCGCGGGCTTGAGGCCGGTAAGACCCTGGTTTTGCAAGCTGTTGGCGGCCAGGATGGCGATCAGCTCCTCGGGCTTGATGAACTTGCGCCAGTCGTGGAGATTCGGGGGCATGAAGCTCGTCCAGCTCCAGTCCTGGAAGAGCTTGATCATCACCAGCTTGCTTTGGAAGGTTCGGTTGATGGTGTCGTAGAAGAAGATGCCGCCGGGCTTGAGGACGCGGGCGATTTCGGCGACGACGCAGCCGACGTCGTTCACGTGCTCCAGGACGTCGCAGCAGTATGCCAAATCAAAGCTGGCGTCGGGAAACGGCAAGGCCTCTCCTGATCCCGTCCGGTAGTCGATCACGAGGTTTTCCTGCCGCGCATGAGCTTGGGCGACCTCGATCGACCGCTCCGAGGGATCGATTCCCGTCACGTCGCAACCCAGCCGGGCGAATTCCTCGGCCAGGATGCCGCCGCCGCAACCAACGTCCAGAGTTTTCCGGCCGTGTGGGTCAATTCCCAACTCGTCCACCATCACCCGCCGCATGTAGACCAAGCGGGCCGGATTCAATCCCCGCAGGACGTGGAGGCACCCGCCCTCGTCCCACCAGGAGCTCGCCATCGTGTCGTAGAGGTGGTTATCGACGGGCATGCCGCTCTCACTGAAGGCAGAGGAGAGTTCTATACTGAGCCCATGACCAAGGGAGAGATCCAGCAGGAAGTCATGGAATTACCTGAGGACGAACGGCTTGAGGTCGCAGAGGCGATCTGGGCCAGCTTGGACAACCTGAATTCTCATCCACTGCCCTCCCGGCAGAAAGACCTTCTCGCCGAGCGCCTCGCCAGCGTTGGAACCGAAGAGGGCCGAGACTGGGACGACGTCAAAGCTGAGATCTGGTCAGGTTGAAACCCGCGTCGCCGCCGCTCAGGCCTGATCCGGGCTTCTCCCTCCGGCAGAGGCGAGGCGTCAGGCGGGCTGTTTAATCGCGCGCCCTTCTCGCCCAATAGAGAGGGCGCCTTTTCTCGTGCGCAATCGCCAGGATGAAGATGCGTTCCGCTTCTATCCGATAGACAACGCTATAGGGGAAAATCGAAACGCTGACTCGCCGGATGTTCGGGAAAACGGAAACCCCGGCCAGTGGATGACGACGGGTGCGACCGACCGCAGCCTCGATGATGTCAAGGAAAGCCTCACCTAGACCATCAGCTTGCTTCTGGTAAAAATCCTGAGCCCCAAAGAGTTCCCGCTTCGCCAGCGGATGCCACGCTACACGGATCAACGGAGCCTGGCCCGGGCTTCTTTGAAGACAGCGTCCGAGTCCTGAACGGCCACCTCGCCGCGTTGGATCTCCTCGTATCTCCGGTCAGCTTCCTCGGCCCAGATTCGCTCCGTCTCGTCCTCGGCAAACTCGCCCAGGCTCAAGAGAAGGATTCTCGCCAAACGAGCCCTTCCTGTCTCCGGGAGCTGTAGGACCGCGACTTCGAGCTCTTCCTGTAGGTCTGCCATATCGGTCTCCTGTCATTAGGATAGCACTGCCGTAGAAGGAGGCCTTTTGGGGTCGAATACCAGAGGCCTCACGCCACGATCTCCCCGCGCACCCCATCCTCCGCCAGCCCTACCAACTCGACCTCGCTGAACCGATTCCATAGTCCGGCTCCCTCGGCGCTCAAAACACGCAGGTAGTTGTCCGTCAGGCCGTGGCCCATGCCGTCGCGCGGCCTTTCCCAGAGGACCGTCGCTCTGGTGCCCAGGTGGACGCGATGGAAGTCCAGCTCGGCCTGGGCTGCGGCGGTGAGCATGCGGTTCATCCTCTCCTTCTTTGTTTCCGGTGGGATTTGGCCGGGCATCGCTTCGGCCTCGGTTCCTGGACGGGTGGAGAAGGGAAAGACGTGGACCTTGGCGAAGGCGGCCGATTTCACGGTGGCGAGGCTCTCGGCGAATTCGGCCTCGGTCTCGCCGGGGAAGCCAACGATGACGTCGGTGGTGACGGCGACTCCCGGAACGGCCGTCCTTACTTTGACGAGCAGATCCAGATAGCTCTCTGCCGTGTAGGGGCGGCGCATGCGGCGCAGGGTGGCGGTCGAGCCGCTCTGGAGCGAGAGGTGAAGGTGACGGCAGAGACGGCGATCGGACCAGAGATCGAGGAGACGCTCGTCGAGATCCCAGGGGGCGATCGAGGTCAGGCGCAGGCGTGGGACGTCCGTGCCGGCCAGAATCGCATCGACGAGGTCCGCCAGCCGGTCCGTCTCCCAGCGCCAGGCGGAGATCTGGACTCCCGTGATCACGACTTCCTGATAGCCCTCGCGAGCTCGAGCCCCCACCTCCGCCACCACCTCGCCGAGAGAACGGCTGCGCTGATTCCCGCGGGTGAAAGGGATGATGCAAAAGGCGCAGCGCATGTTGCAGCCGTCCTCGATCTTCACCATGGCACGGGTATGGCCGGCATCTCCGCGGGGCACCGGAGAGCGGGGGACCGGCGCCGGTACTTTTGGCACAGCACGCCCCGTCTCAGGGAAAGCCTCGTGGACGCGGGCGAGGAGGTGCTCCTTCTCGCCGTTCGGTACTATCAAGTCCACTCCGGCAAGGAGCGCCGCCCTCTCCGGACTCTCCGTGGCCCAGCAGCCGGTGAGAACGGTGCGGAGCCGTCCTTGGCCACGGGCCGCCGCTTTGCGGGAGCTTCGGGCGGCGGTCCCCGTCACGGTGCAGGAGTTCACGACGTGGAGGTCCGCCTCGGCGAGGGTAGCGACCACCTCGTGGCCGGCGGCGGCAAACTCGCGGGCCAGGCGCTCGATCTCCGCCTGGTTCAACTTGCAGCCGAGGTTGGTAAAGTGGACTCGCATGGGAGATAGGCGGACCGGACGCCGGGCCGTAAACATCCCGTAAAAGCCAGCCGCGGGAGGAATTCTAGTCGCGGCGGCCCAAGTTGGGTTGAACGCTGGGGCAATTCGAGCCCGTCAGGTTCTCTAAGGCTATGACCGCAACCAAGATCGTCCCGCTCTCCGCCGCTGTTACGCTGGCGTTCCTGGCGGCCTTCGCACCCGAGCCGGCACGCGGCGCCGCCAGCGAGTGGTCGGTCAACCCTCAGTCGCAGGTGCGGCTGGTCACGGCCTCGAAGGTGGCGCCTCGCACGGGCGAGCTTTGGTTGGGCCTCCAGTTTCGCCTCAAGCCTGGCTGGCACGTCTACTGGAAGAATAGCGGCGACGCGGGCTACCCGCCGGCCGTCACCTTCCAGCCCGCGGACGTCTTGGGCAAACCCGAAATTCTCTGGCCGGCGCCCCTGCGCTTCAATCTTCCCGGCAGCCTGGTCGCCTTCGGCTATGAGAACGAGGTGGTGTATCCCGTGCGGGCGCGGCTTCAGCCAGCCCCCGCGCCGACTCCTGAGCCACTGAAGATCACCGCCGATCTCGACTACCTCGTCTGCCAGGTGGATTGTGTCCCTTTCCGCTACACGCTGACCCTGGAACAACCGATGGGCGACCGGGCCGAGCCGGACCCCGAGATCGCGCCTCTCCTCCAGGCGGCGCTGGACCGGCTGCCCAAGAAGGCGGGAGAGGTGGCCGGGGTGACCACCGAAGTGTCGCTGGACGCCGGCTTCACGAATGGGCCGGACCTGGAAGTCCGTGTGCGTGGCGCCCGGGCCGACGCGGGAAAAACCGACCTCTTTCTGGACTCGAACGACGCCCTGGAGGCCGGCCGGCCGCGGATCAGGGTCCTTCCCGACGGCGTGGTCTTCCACGTGGCCATGAAGCCGCGGGAGACGAACAAACCCCTGCCGGCGCGCACTCCAATCGCCTGGACGGTAACCAACCTGGTCGCCAACGGCCGAGCGTTCAGCCTCGAAGCCCGGCGCGACGTCGAGGTGTCGACGGGTGCCGCCGGCCCACCGGCGGGAAGCGTCCCTCAGCCGCCTGCCAGCCCTGCCCGGCTCGCCCGGCTCCTGCTCTCGGCACTTCTGGGAGGCGCGCTGCTCAACCTGATGCCGCCGGTTCTCGCCCTGCTCCTGGCCGAGCTCTTCGCCTTGCGGGCCGGCGAGCGAGGCCGGGCGCGGGAGGGAGCGGCGGCGGTGGCGACCGGCATCGTTGGCTCCGCTTGGCTCGTGGCATTGCTCGCCATCGCCGCCCATCGGGCTGGGCTGCCGGCCGGCTGGGGTGCGCAGCTTCAGGAGCCTGTGCTGGCGGCTTTCCTGGCCGTGATTTCGGCGGTGGCGGCCCTCAATCTCTGGGGCGTAGTGGAGATACCGCTGGCACCTGCCGACGCAGCCGCGGCCTCCAACACGAGCCGGCACCTGCTGGCCGGCCTGTTCGCGGTACCGCTCGCCCTCGCCTGGCCGGTGCCTTTTCTCCAAGAGCCCATCAGCTACGCGCTCGGCCGCGGACCGGCGACAGTGGCTGCCGTCTTCGCCGTGGTGGGCTTTGGCCTTGCACTTCCTTATCTGCTCCTCGCCGCTGTGCCGCCGCTGGTGCGCGCCCTACCGGCGCCTGGAGGATGGCTGCCTCGCGTCCGGGAGGGTCTCGGCTTTCTTGCCGGTACGGGAGCTTTCTGGGTGCTCTATGCCCTCTCGCGCCAGGTGAGCCCAGAGGGCATCGCGTTCATCGAGCTCGCCCTGCTCGCCATGGCGCTGCTCGCCTGGCTGCGGCATCGCGAAGGGAGTGGCCGGGCATTTCGAGCTGTTCTCGCCGTGGGCCTCCTGACCTGCGCTGCGGGAGCGCTCTGGCTGGCCGACCACAACCGCTTGATACCCCGGACTGCCACCGCACTTTCCACGACCCAAACGACAGCAACGACCAACACGATTCCAGGAGGTTGAACATGCGTAAGACACTTTTGAGCCTGGCCATCCTGAGCCTCGCCGCCGCCCCTGCTTTCGCCGGCAACGCGGTAGGCGACACCGCCCCCGCCTTCAAGCTGACGGCGATGGACGGCAAGACCTACTCGCTCGCCGATCTCAAGGGCAAGACGGTGGTTCTCGAGTGGTCGAACCCGAACTGTCCGGTCTCGGCCCGCCACACCCGGGAGAAGACGATGATCGAGCTTTCCAAGCTGCACGGCGAGGTGGTGTGGCTGGGAATCAACAGCACCAACCCCAACAGCGGCGACTACATGAAACCGGCCGAGGAGCTGGCATGGAACCAGAAGAACGGCATCAACTACGCCGTGCTGGCCGACCCGACGGGAGCCACCGGTCACGCCTACGGGGCGCGGACCACGCCCCACATGTTCATCGTCGACAAGGACGGCAAGATCGCCTACAACGGCGCCATCGACGACGATCCTCCGGGCCGCAAAGCCAAGGCCGAGCGCGTCAGCTACGTGGGCCACGGGCTCGACGCCGAGAAGACGGGCAAGACCCCCGACCCCGCCACGACCCACCCCTACGGCTGCAGCGTCAAGTACTGAGCAGCGGGCGAAACGGCGCGCGGTGAAAGCCCGGAGGCACTGTCCTCCGGGCTTTTTGTCACTCGGCGTACCTTGACGCTCTGTTTGTCCCTGGCCTAGAATCTCCTGTGTTCGCACACATTTTGATGCTTGGAGGCTGGAGTTGAACCTGCCTTTGCCGTAGCGCGCGTTCCTGGTATTCACTTGTAGCAATTAGAGAGGGAGACTTCAATGCCAAACCACCACCACAAAGATGCTCTGCTGGTGCAAGCCGTCTCTGCCTTTGCCCAAGGCTGCGGAGACGTGCGGATCGACGCCGCCACCAGCGAGGGGTTTCGTCGGCGCTATCATTCTTGGATTGACACGAAGAAGGCGAACGGCCAGACTCCCCAGGAAGTATGGGACACATGGGGCCCGGGCTTCCTAGACAAGTTCAAAGAGATCGGGCGCCGGGCCGCCGAGGGCGGAGTCGTTTCGGCGGAGACACTGACGGCGGCGGCCATTGCCGTGGAGCGCGAGTCCGAATGCCCATTCTGCCCCGATAAGGCCTGAACACTGATCAAGGACGGTCGACGTCTTGAAGAAGGGTCCCTGGGCATACCTCCTCCTGACGTTGACTGCCCTCAAGATCCTGGGGGCCGTAGTTGGGTTCGCATGGACCTGGGGCGCGGTTTCGGAAACCGGCGAGCCCACCGTGCTCTCCCCAGGGATTCTTTGCCTCGTCATGCTGTCGTTCGCGGCGGTGGGGCTGTTTCTCCTCACGTCCGGCCGTAGCGACGATCGCGCCCTGGATCTAGGCGCCTTTTTCTTCGTCCTGGCAACTCCATTCGCCAACCGGCCTCTGCAGGCCATGGCGACAGGAGCGCCACCGGCTTTGGCATGGCCGAGCCTGTTGCTCAGCGTCGCCGCCCCGGACGCCTTCCTGGCCTGGTTTCTCTGGTCGTTCGCTCAGAAATTCCCCAATACCCTCTCGTCTTTCCGGGTGCAGCGGCTCCTCATTTGGGGTCGCCGCGCAGCATTGGCGGCTGGAATCCTAGGCTTCGCCTGGCAATTCGGCCGGTTGCTGCTGGTGGGGCTCCACGGGGCGACGACGCCGGCTGCTCTGGCTCCGCCGAAGCCCAGCTATGAATACTATGGCCCACTTCTACCACTCAGCATCTTCGCCTTTGCCACGCTGGTCTGGCGCACTCGGGGAGCCGTGGGTGAGGAGGGCCGGCGGGCCCGGCTCTTCGTGATCGCCCTGGTGGCAGGCATCGCACCCCTTTTTCTCGATATCGTTGCGGAATCAGCCATTCCCGCTTATCGCGCCTACTCAAGTCGAGGGGGACACCGGGAGCTGTTGTCGCGGGTGTTGCTTTACCCGTGCCTGCTGACCGTCCCCTTCACCACCACCTATGCCGTCGTTGTGGGGCATCTGCTAAATATCCGGCTGATTGCTCGGAAGGCCGTGCAGTACGCCTTGGCCCGCTACTCCGCCATCTGCCTCGCCGTCGTGCCGCTCGTGGCACTCGCGGTCTATCTCTACCTTCACCGGACGCTGAAGATCCTTGAAATCTTTTCGGGACCCAACCTGCCGCTGCTCGGCAGTGCTGCCGCGGTAGGCATGGCGGCGCTGCGCTACCGCAAGACCCTCCTCGACTCCATCGACAGGCACTTCTTCCGCGAGCAATACGACGCCCGCCAGACGCTGACCATGCTGGTGGAGCGCATCCGCGCCACTCATGGCGTGCTGGACCTCGCCAACCTCCTGTGCCGGGAGGCCGACCTCGCCCTCCACCCCGAGAGCGTGTCGCTGATGGCGTTCGAGCCCCGCTCGGGTCTGCTGACCGATCCCAAGGTGCGGGGCCGGCGGCTGGACGCCTCCTCGGCTCTGGCCTCTCTCGTCGCCAGTGCCAGCGAGCCGCTGACAGTGGACCTCGAAGACTCCCGCTCGCCGCTCGCCAAGCTGCCGGAGAAGGACCGCTATTGGCTGGTGGATAGCGGCTTCCGGCTGGTGGCGCCGATCCTCGCCCGGGACGGTTCGCTCCTGGGACTCATCGGCCTGGGCGAGAAGAAGAGCGGTCTCCCCTTCTTCAAGGAGGACCGCCAGCTGCTGCGGGCGATCGGCAGCAGCGCCGCCTGGGTCCTGGAGCTGGAGCAGAGCCGCTCGCTGGGCTCCTCGCACAAGAGTTGGCAGGAGCCGGTGGACCGCGAAGCGGTCCTCCCTTTCCCCGAACCGTCAGCCGTCGCCGCCGAGCTCGCCAAGGAGTGCCCGAACTGCGGCCGGCTGTACGCCTCGTACACGGTTTTCTGCAGCCATTGCAGCCGTCGCCTGGAGGCTTCCCACGTGCCCTACGTCCTGCCCGGGAAGTTTCGCTTCGAGAAGCGCATCGGCATCGGCGGTATGGGCGTGGTCTACCGCGGCACCGACCTGTCGCTAGGCCGGCCGGTGGCCGCGAAAACCCTGCGCCGCGTCTCGCCCGAGGACGCCATGCGGCTGCGGCGGGAGGCGCGCACGGCGGCGGCCGTGTCCCACCCGCACCTCGCGCCGGTCTATGGCATGGAGACCTGGCAGGGGACGCCGATCCTCGTCATGGAGCTGCTCGAGGGGGGTACGCTCACCCAGAGGATCGAAGGCAAGCGGCTCGAGTCCCGCGAAACCATCGAGCTGGGCATTGCAATGGCCGAGGCCTTGGAGCACCTTCACGCCTCGGACATCCTGCACCGCGACATCAAGCCGAGCAACATCGGCTACACCCGGGACGGCATTCCGAAGCTCATGGACTTCGGCATCGCCCGCGTCATGTTCGACCTGCGCAGCGACTCCGAGATTCCCTCGCCCACCGATCCGGAGGACGATTCCGTCCTGCCGCCGACCTCGCTCTGGCACCACACTCCCACCTCGGCTTCGATGTCCAAGCAGCTCGTGGGCACCCTCTCCTACCTTTCTCCCGAGGCTTTGAACGGCCAGCCGGCGGATACCTCCTTCGATCTCTGGGGCCTGGCCATCGTCCTCTACGAGTGCCTGCTGGGGCGAAAGATTTTCAGCGGCGGCGACATTCACCAGCTGATGAACCGCATCCGCCACGGCCGCGTCCCCGAGTTCGCTCAAGTCCTCCCGGAGCACGACGCGCTACTGGGCGACTTCTTCCGCTCGGCCCTCCACCGCACGATCAATCGCCGTCCGGCGAGCGCTCGCGAGCTCAGGGAACGGCTGACCGCCGTGCGCCTCCGCCCCGCCAGCTGAAGCACCCGGCGGGTCGATCGACGATCTATCGCGGCTGGATCTTGTTTCGTCTAAACAGAACGGCGAGCTTCGGTTTCCTTATTGCTGAAGCTTGACGAGACGAGAAATTCCGGCTTATGATCGTCTCTATCACTGAAACATTGCTGTTTGCTGGTATCCGTTGTGATTGTCCGGCGCTCCGTTCGGTGACGGCGGTCCCGACCATCAGGGCGACAATCTCGCCCAAGGAGAGAGACAATGGCTTACACACAGGAGGGCATCATGGCTCAAATCTGGGTCGCGTTCGGTCAGGGCACCGGCGCGATCCGGGTGTCGCAAGAGGCGGCGTTGGAGCTGCGCCGCTGGTATTTCGACGCGATCACTCAGCAGATCATCGATCAGCAATGGGAAACTCAGGCATTGCAGGTGCTGGACCGCATCCGCGCCATCGGCAGTCTGGCGGCGCTCAAGGCCACCGGCTCCGGAGCCACGGCAATCGGCCCCCAGGAGGTCTACGACTCGGCTTCGACCGTGCAGGACACCTCGGACACCCAGCTCTGCCCGCCCAAGCCACCGGTCCTTTAGCGGCTTTGCTCCGGAAGGAGGCGTGCTGAACAGGTCGATCCTGGCGCGGCTGGTTCCACCACTGGCAGCCTTCAAGCTGGTGTTGGGGTTGGCCGCGTTTTTCATCACCTATAACGACCCAAACGACGCCAGCCTCGACCGGACCTTTCCCCACCTCTTCTTCGGGATGTTTCCGCTCGCCTTCGGCGCCACGGCCGCCCTGCTGCTGCTTTGTGGCAGGGAGGACCGCCGGGCGCTCTCCCTGGGTGGCTTCTTCCTGGTGACCGCTACGGCGTGGTCCAACAAGCCGCTGTCCCTTTTCTCGGCGGCATACCCCGGCCCGAATCTCTTCTCCCTGGCGAACGCTCTGGAAGTTGACGCCTTCATGGCGTTTTTCCTCTGGCGCTTCGTCCGTGACTTTCCCCAGCCCGCGGTGTCGCTGCCCGTCCGCCGCCGCATTCGATTGGCGGTGCGAGCCAGCGCGGCAGCCGCCTTGATCCTCTTTGCCCTCAACCTGCTGTTGTTCGTCCTCAGGACCTTCTCGGTTACAGGCGGGAGACTTGTACGTTGGTTGGTCTGGCTCAGCCCGAAGCGGGGAGAAGGGGCCTATTACACCGTGGTCCTGGGCCTCACCGCGGCGGCTTTCGGCCTGCTCCTCTGGAAGGCCAACGCCGCTCGCGGTGAAGAGCACCGGCGCGGCCGGGTGTTCCTCCAGATCCTGGCCTTCACCCTGGGTCCCATGGTGGCCGAGGTCGTTCTGGAGCTGTTCGTGCCCGGCTACGAGGAGCGCCTGACCTCCCGCCCCCAAGAGCACCTGTATACCGTGGTCCTGGCCATGCTACCGGCGCTCACCCTGCCGGTGACGGTGCCCTATGCCGTCCTGGTCCACAGGGTCCTCGACGTCCGGCTGATCGCCCGGCGCGCCCTGCAGTACGCTCTCGCCCGTTACTCGGCGCTCACCGTGGTGACGGTGCCCCTGACCGCCCTAGTCATCTACCTCTACGTGCAACGCAGCAATACCGTGGTCAACCTGTTCACCGGGTCGCGGGTACTGTTGCTCCTCTCGGTGGCTGCGGTGGGCGCCGCCGGACTGCGCTACCGAAAGCGACTGCTCGACGCCATCGACCGGCGCTTCTTCCGCGAGCAGTATGACGCCCGTCAGATTCTCACCCTCCTGGTGGACCGGATCCGCTCGATCAAAGACTCGGCCAGCCTTGCCAATCTCATCTCGCGCGAGATCGACCTGGCGCTCCACCTGGAAGGCAACGCCTTGCTGGTATTCGATCCCCGCTCCGGCATGCTCGCCGATCCGCGCAGCCGGGCGCGCAAGCTGGATGCCTCCAGCCAGCTCGCCCGGGTGGCCTCCAATGCCAGCGATCCGCTGGAGATCGACCTCGAGAACCCCCTGTCGTCCCTCCACAAGCTGCCGGAGAAGGACCGCCACTGGCTGGTCGACGGCGGCTTCCGGCTCATCGTGCCCATCCTGGCGCGGGACGGCACGCTTCTCGGACTGATGGGGCTGGGCGAGAAGAAGAGCGGCCTGCCCTTCCTCGGCGAGGACAAAGAGCTGCTCCACGCCATCGCCAGCAGCGCCGCCTGGGTGCTGGAGCTGGAGCACGAGCCGGCTGGGCAGCCTTTCTGGCAGGTCCCGGAGGGTCCGCCCCCCGAACCGGCGCCGGCCGTCACCGAGTTGGCCCGGGAGTGTTCCAATTGCGGCGCGTTGCACCCGTCGTACACCGTCTTCTGCGGCTCGTGCAGTCGCCGGCTGGAGCCTTCCCGGGTGCCCTATATGCTGCCGGGCAAGTTTCGCTTCGAGCGCCGGATCGGCGGGGGAGGGATGGGAGTCGTCTACCAGGGATCGGACCTCGCCCTGGGCCGTCCGGTGGCCATCAAAACCCTGCGCCGGGTCTCGCCGGAGGATGCGATGCGGCTGCGCCGTGAAGCGCGCACGGCGGCGGCGGTCTCCCATCCTCACCTGGCGCCGGTCTTCGGCATGGAGACCTGGCAGGGGACGCCGATGCTGGTGATGGAGCTGCTGGAGGGCGGCACGCTCGCCCAGCGCGTCTTCCGCGAGGGGCAGTCCGAGAGGGAGACGGTAGAGCTGGGAATCGCCATGGCCGACGCCCTCGGTCAACTCCACGCGGCCGACATCCTCCATCGCGACATCAAGCCGAGCAACATCGGCTACACCCGGAACGGCGTGCCGAAGCTGATGGACTTCGGCATCGCGCGGGTGATCTTCGAGTTGCGCGACGAGGAAGCGCAGGAGGAATTCGACGAGGAGGACCCCGAAGTGGCGGTGTGGCAGGCCGCCGGCGAGGCAGGGCTCGACGCCCGCCACCGCTTCGTGGGCACCCTTTCCTATCTATCTCCGGAGGCGGTGCGAGGTGACCCGGCGGACGCCGCGTTCGACCTTTGGGGCCTGTGCGTGGTTCTCTACGAGTGCCTGTTGGGGCGCAAGGTGTTCAGCGGCACCAACTCGCAGATCTTCGAGCGCATCCGCTCCGGACTGGTGCCGGACTTCGCCCAGGTCTGCCCCGGCCGATCTCGCGCACTGGCGGACTTTTTCCGTGAGGCCCTGCATCGCACACCCTCCCGCCGGCCGGTCACCGCACGGGACCTGCGGCGCCGGCTGGAGATGGTA